>NZ_JBHVFE010000486.1:0-6665 GCF_042801945.1 Kitasatospora sp. NPDC057542 | reverse complement strand
GCGAGGACGGCATGCGCCTGCTGCGAGCCGTCCTCGGGCCCGGTACCCCGGTCCGGCTGCGGGCATTGCCGCAGGTGGAGGTCCTGCGGCAGGTCAGCCCGGGCACCGTCCGCGTGCTCATCCACCAGGCCCACAGCAAGCTCCGCAAGCTCACGCTGCTCGCCGTCTCGGAATCCGACGAGGAGTAGACCAGTGCACACCGAACTCGACCGCCTGGCACAGGCCGCCGCCCCCTACGTGCGCTTCACCGGCTACGACCCGCAGGCCGGCCGCCGCCGCATCGCGGCGAAGATCGCCGCCCTCAAGCAGCAGGCCGCGCCCGAAGCCGACCGCGACATCGCGCCCTGCCCGGCCGACCAGCCCGACGGGCACGTGCAGGCCCTCACCTTCCAGCAGCACGCCGAACGCGACCTGCGCACCCTCGCCACCTGCATCATCAACGAGTACGACGCCCCCGACCTCCTCCACGGACTGCTGCTCGTCAACGCCCCCGACATCGAGCCCAAAGGCGGCCTCGTCTTCGCGGCCCTCCTCTACCTCAGCGGCCACCCCCGCCACGCCCAGTTCTGGTTCCAGTTCGCCGCCGGTTCCGGCGAGAGCAACGCCGCCTACGCCCTCTACCTCCACCACGCCTCCCTCGGCGAGCTGCGTGACGCCGAACACTGGTACCACCAGACCGCCCAGCTCATGGATCAGTCGGACCGCTCCCTCCCCGTGGCGCCGCCCCCGCCCAGCGTCCCGCAGATCGACCTCTACCTCTTCAACACCCCCTGGCACAGCCAGCACCTGCCCGAGGACACCACCGACCTCGCTCGGCCCGACCCCAGACTGCGCAGCACGGTCGACGACCTGGACGTGCGCGAGGACGACCGCTTCGGCATCTTCGTCCTGCCCACCGAGACCATCGCCGAGCAGCTGCACGACCTCGTCTGCCAATAGCACCACCACCGACACCGCCCCCACCACCAGGGAGAACGACCGTGTCCCCCGTCCTGCACAACGCCGCGCTCATCACCGCCGCCGGCACCGCCTGGTACGCCGTGGCGATCACCACCGCGGCCATCACCGCCGTCGCCGCCCGCAACGCCGACCGCCGCCGCGACGCCCGCGAAGTCCTCAAGGTCCTCGTGCGTCGCAGCAACAGCTGAGCCTCCCCTATCTGGCGCGCCGGGCTGCGGTGCGGCATCGCTTCTACGGCTGCGCCCAGGTCGACGTCGACAACCCGCCGGGCTGGGCGGACCCCAGGTTCGCCGCTGGGTCTCCTGGCATCGCTGGACAACTCTGGCCGTGCTCGCGCACGCCTTCCTCGCCATCACCACCGCCATCGAACGCGCCACAACCACCGCCGAATCGGCCATGGCCGAAACTATGTCCGATTGTCTTATCGCCGGAGCCTGCCGCCTACTATTTCATGGCGTGTGCAAAGCAGTTGATGATCACGCGAACGGAGAAGTGACCATGCGATTCCGCGCACTGACCGCCGTCTCGGCGCTCACAGCCCTCACCCTCCTCGGCATGGTTCCGGTGGCGCAGGCGGCCGGCCCGTCCGCTCCTACCTCGAACACCGAGGTCAAGATCGAGAAGCTGACTCCGGAAATGTCCCAGGCGGTGGACGCGGCGCGCACGGAGGCGGCCGAGTCCGGCACGGCGAGGTCGTACTACGTGTGCTTCCAGGCGCACTCGCGGACCGCAGGATGGACCAACATGGTCTGTAGCGACGGCCCGGGCTTCACCGGGACGGAGGGCCGGAACGACCCGATCGACCGCGTCATCTTCACCGTGGGCGGCGGCCTGGACTTCCACACGCAGGTGCACTTCAGTAACGACGGCAGCACCTCGGAGATCTATGTGCCGTCGAGCTACCAGGCCGAGGTCTCCAACGTCAACGGCAACGTGATCGAGGCAATTCGCCTGCGGAGCAGCAACGCGCCCATGAAGGCCGCCGCCCACGTGCAGAACGTCGGCTGGAAGGGCACGGACCAGTGGTCGTACGACCAGTGGATCGGCAGCATCAATGAGGGCCGCTGGATGGAAGCCTTCTGGATCGACATCTGATCCGCCGCCGGGGTTGGCGTCGCAACGAAGCCAACCCCGGCTGCTCGTCGGGAGTGGCCGGGACTTTCCATTTCTGCCACCCCGACGTAAATTCACCGGCGAAATCCGTAAAGGACCCGAACCAAGCACCGGAAGATGCAGGTCTACACCGCCGTGTCCCCGCGGCGGCGGGATCGGGCGGCCTGCTGCATCTCGGCCTCGGCCAGGTGCCGGCGGCCGGCGGCGAGGTCTTGGCGGACCTGTTCCTCGACGGCGGTGAACACGCGGTAGTAGGTGCGGTCGTACGCCTCGATCAGCTGGTAGGTCCACATGCCCGGGACGACGTCCCGGCCCAGGAGCTCGCGCTCGACCAGGCCGGCCTGCTCCTCGTGCCCGGCCCGGTGCAGCATCCGCACCGCCTCGGCGAGCATCCGGTCGGCGCCGCCGGTCATGTGGTGCACCGCGTACAGGTGCCCGCGGGCCCGCTCGGTGTACTCCAGCGCCTTCGTCAGCATCCCCAGCGCCTCGACGGTCGCGTCGTCCACCCCGGGCGGCCGGCGGTGCGCCTCGTCCGGCTCTTCGGCCCGCACACCGCACGGAGTTGGCCGCCGCCCTGACCTGCGCACGGTGATGCTCTTCTCGGACGACGGCACCCCGTTCAAGGCCCGGGTCTTCAAGGACACCAACCCCGGCATCTACGTCACGGAGCTGTCCCCGGAGCCGGTCGGCTTCAACGACTACCAGTCCCTCGTCGGTCTGGCCTTCGGCACCTGGATCGACGACTTCGAGAAGGACCTCGCTACCGCGATCGTCCGCTACGAGCGCGAAGCGGCCGCGGCCGGCACCCTCTCCAACGAGGGACCGAAACAATAAGACCCCCGGCCTGACCTGCGGCATCAGAACCGCTCGGTTGCTCGCGCGTCGCCGGTCAGCGCGTACCGGCGGCACGCGAGCAGCTCTGCGGCGCTGCTGCCGATCTCCTCGCCCAGGACGTGCAGGACCTCCTCGGCGTCGCGCTCGGCGATGTACCCGGGCCACCAGCGCCCGCCATACCTCGACCGGGTACCCGTCCGGGCCCGGCCTGCTCTCCAGCTCGGCGACCGGCACGTCCGGCCGCTTGCGCAGCTCGGCGACCGCCGCAGCGACCGCCACGCGGATCCGGTCCGGCTCCAATAGCGTGCCGCCGGCCTCGACGCGGGCCTGCGCCAGGTGCTCGGCGACCAGGTCCGCGAGCTCGGCCAGGCGCCCATGGATCTCGACCACCGCCCGTACCGGCAGCACCAGACCGCTGTCCCACGCGTGGGACAACTCCGTCCCGGCCTGGCGGCCGACGACGTCCTTGATCGCCTCGGCCACCGCCGCCAGGTTCAGCAGCCGGTACGCCGTCGCTCGGGACACCCCGAGCTCCCCGGCCGCGTACGCACCCCACGACGGATAGCCCAAGGCAGTCCACACCCGGCCGCGGTGCGCCGCGCGCACCCGCTCGGCCAGCACCAGGACGGCGGTGCGCACCTGCTCCACCGACTCGCGAAGCGCGTCGGTCAGCCGCCGTGCCTCGGCCTCGCCGACCGGGACGGGCAGCTCCTGGTGCCGCGACTCGCCCACTACCCCTGCCCGCCAGCAGCAGCCCGAACCGGCTCCAGCCTGTGTCATAGCTGTAGGGGCTGTGTCATTGACCGGCCATTTCCCCAGGTCGCAGCGGTTCACAGACAGGCTGCGTCATACCTGTGTCCGGCCCGCCAGCCGCCGGTGACCCGTCTCACCGATTCCTAATGCCGTTTGTCAAGCTGCGTCTGCCCTGGCGAGTGCCGCCTTCATGGTGCCCCAGGGGTATGGAATGACGGCCTCTACCATGATCGGGTTGAGTCGTTTGGGGGAGGCGGGATCCGGTCGTGGCATACCAACTCACGTTCTTCTGTCGGTCGGGCGAAGAGAACGGGCAAGCAGCAATCAGCCGCCTCCTGGATGAACTCCTGCCGGCTGGTGATCTCCTGGTGACCGAACGGTCTGGGCCGTTCGTGGACGAGGTTGCCGTGTGCTCGATGGCGGCGAGAGGGCCCGCAGGAGATCCGGTAGCCGACTGGCTGACCCTTGAGGTGCATGTGGGAGTGGCGTGGATCGCGGAGTCGGTGATCGTGGCCTCGCCTGACGACGAGCACGGCATCTGGGGCTGCGACCTGCTCGCAACGGTCACTCTCAGCGGGGACAACCCTGACTGGACGCTCGTCAACCGCATTTGGACGGCCTTGGCCCGCCTCTGGAGCGCAACCCCTTGGGATGAGATGTCCGGATTCGAGATAGCAAAGAGCATGCCGTAGATCGAAGCTGTGCAGGACGGGTCCATGGGGCAGGTGGGCCTGGCGACTCCAGGTCACCTCGATCGCAGCCCAGCTCATCCCACCGCGCCAGGATGGCCCGGGCCGGCTGGCTGGTAGCAGCGTTGGTCGCGCAGGAGGGCCCAGATGACGTTGACGCGGCGTCGGGCGAGAGCGAGGACGGCCTGGGTGTGACGCTTGCCCTCGGCGCGCTTGCGGTCGTAGAAACGCCGCGATTCCTCGCAGCAGCGGATGCTGATCAGCGCGGAGGTGTAGAAGACTCGCTGAAGCTTGCGGTTGTAGCGCTGGGGGCGGCGAAGGTTGCCGCTGATCTTGCCGGAGTCGCGGGGCGCGGGCGCGACTCCGCCGAAGCCGGCGAGGCGGTCGGGGCCGGCGAAGGCGGCCATGTCGCCGCCGGTGGCGGCCAGGAACTCGGCCCCGAGGATGGAGCCCAGGCCCGGCAGGCTGGCAAGGATCTCGGCATCACGGTGCTCACGGAAACGGGCCGCTATGGTCTTGTCCATCTCGGCGATCTGCTGGTTGAGAGCTATCACCTGGACAGCAAGGGAGTGGGCCATCTGGGCGGCCGTCTTCTCGCCCGGGACGCTGGTGTGCTGGCTTGAGGCGGCCTTCAGCGCGGCCTCGGCGATCTGGCCGGCGCCGCGAACGCCACGGTTCCGCAGCCAGGTCTCCAGCCGCTTGATCCCGAGGCGCCGCAGAGCGGCCGGGGTCTGATAGCCGGTCAGCAGTGTCAGTGGCCCGGCGTTGGTGAGGTCCAGGGCCCGGTCCAGCGCGGGGAAGATGCCGGTCAGGAGGGCGCGGAGGCGGTTGACGGTGCGGGTGCGGTCGGCGACCAGGTCCGAGCGGTGGGCGGTGAGGAGCTTGAGGTCGATGGCGATCTCGTCCCCGGATCGCAGAGGTTGCAGGTCGCGGCGGATGCGAGTCTGGTCGGCGATCACCGCCGCGTCCTTGGCATCGGTCTTGCCCTCGCCGCGGTAGCCCTCCGAGGCCCGGTTGATGGCCCGCCCGGAGATGTAGAAAGCACGCTGGCCGTGGTTGAGGAGGACCGCGATCACCAGGGCGGCCCCGCCGTCGGCGAGGTCGATGCCCCACGTCACCTCGTCGCCCAAGTCCAAGACGTCGGCGAGGAGCTGAAGGAGCTCCGGCTCATCGTTGGCGACTCGTCGCGACAGCAGCCTGCGGCCGTCCTCGTCGATCACCACGCAGTGGTGGTGGGTCTTGCCTGCGTCGATACCGGCCCAGATGGCGGCCACTCGGTTCCTCCGTGCGTCGGGCTGTGCGGACGTACCACGGACGACCTCGCTGTCGATTCCCTACGGAGCGATCGTGCGCAATTCCTAATTGGCAGCCGAGTCGTCGTGGGGTGTCGGGCGGCCAATCGCTGGAAGCCACAAGCGGCAGAAGTTTGAAAGCCACACCCGACACCCCTGGGCGGGCCAACCATACGAAGGGCTCCCGTGCAACAACGTAGGGAAGTTTGACCGCGGCTTCCTCGGTGAGACCGCGCATCTACGGTTGCTGTCTCGGGCCGTCATCGGTGTTGAGGCCTCGGTTACGGTTGCGGTGTGAACGGATCGACTGTGACAGCCGGCGGCACTGGCGGCTCGTCCCTGCCCGGCGCGTTGCTGCCTCTCCTGGCCGGCGATGAGGAGGTTGTCGCGTTCTTTGCGGGGGTCGCGGACCTCGACGCGACGAGCCCGGCCGACCATGAGTTGGAGGACGGAGTCCGTCTCGCCTCCGGGGCCCGGCTGGAGCAGTTCGCGCGGGCGGGCTCAGGAGACGCTTTCTGCTTTGTCGGCGAGGGCGGTGAGGAACGCCTGGTGGTGTACGTGAGCCTCGACGGCGAGGCCGGCCCGCTTGCCCTCGGGCTGCCCGAGTTGCTGCAGCTGTGCCTCGCGGCACCGTGGTGGCGGGACGCTCCCGGACGGACGACCGAAGAACTCCGGGCCGTGGCCGACGGGTATCGGGAAGACCTTCCCGACCTCGATGAGCGGCGCCACCGCGCGGCCCTGGCGCTTGGTCTCGATCCCACCGTGCTTCCGTCCGAGACGACGGCCCTCGCTCGGCTCGCAGAGCTCTCCCGGGGGCCGGTCGCGACGGAGTGCCTCGTCCTCGGCTACGAGGGTGACCCGCTCGACCCCCTGTTCGGCACCGACCGAACCTGACTGCCCGTCCAGGCCTGGACCGCAGCCAGCGGCGAGACTCTGTTGCTCAATTCGGGCCGCGGGGTCGGTTGACTGCGGCATGATCGCTCCTGCGGTCGTCTCGTGGGCAGGTGGTCGCGGGGGTGGTGCG
>NZ_JBHVFE010000485.1:0-6685 GCF_042801945.1 Kitasatospora sp. NPDC057542 | reverse complement strand
GGGGTTCCACTCCGGCTCCGGCAGCGTCTCGATCTGCTTCGTCCAAGCCCGCCACGGCTACGAGGTGCCGGCACTCCTGCCCAAGGCCTTCGAAACACCGAACTGGAACTTCTCCCCCGACGACGACGACCACCACGAGCTCCTGCCCGCCTGGCACGTCGCGGTGCTGCGCAGCTGGTACGAGCGGTTCGGTGCCGAGCTCTACTACGCGGGACGTTCCCGTCTCGAACTGCTGGTCGCCCGCCCGCCGGCCGACCGGCGCACCACGGCCCGGGTCGCCATCGAGCAGTTCGCCTACGCCTTCGACGGCGTCCAGGACCCGGACATCGCCGGCGACGGGCAGGTCCGCTCCCCCGTCTGGTCCTTCTGGTGGGACTGACCACCCCCGCGACGACTCCCTGCCGGCCTCGGCCCCCGACAATCGCGTAGTCCCGACGACGGTCCCGAACAGCACCCTCCCCCTCCCGGCAGCGGGCGGAGAACGCCCCGTCCGGACACGAAGTCCGGGGCCTGGCTGCCCCTCATGAAGCCGACAACCCCTGACGTCTGAGGCGCCGTCGAGAACGCGTGCGGAGCGCAGCAGGGGTGGGGCGGGCCGGGTGTGGGGAGCAGCTGGGTGTCGTGGCCGTTCGGGTGCGGTGCGCGTCGCGGGCAATGGGGTGTGGCGCGCACCGCACCTGGCCATTCTCCTGTGTGCGGGGGCCGGCAGAGCAGTCAGGGGTCCGGCGACGGAGGGGAGGAAGTCGGGCGCCCTGGTCCTGCCAGTAGAGCAGCAGGGTGTCGGCTTTCAGTGGCCCGCGTTCGCCGGAGTAGTAGACGCGCAGGCCGGTGAGCACGGTGCCTCTGGTGGCCTGATCGATCCAGTGGAAGGCTGCCTGTTCCAGGGCTGCGCGCGGGCCGGTGAGTCTTCCGTGGGCGTGCCACTTTCGTTCAGACGACTCAAAATGGTGACCCTTATCCCGATATGGAGGTAGTTCAGTGTCGCAGGGGCGGAGTCCCATCGTGATCGCACAGGGCAAGATGGCTGACAGCAAGGTTGACCCGGGGTTGAACGCGGCTCCGCTGATTGGAACAGAGCTCAATCGGACCTTTGAAGAAGGACGGTGCATCTCCGGATGCTGAAGAAAGCAACAGCTTCGTGGCCTGGGTGGCTCATTCATGCCATGCTGCGATATCTGGCTGTTTGTGCGGCGCCTGTATATCTAATTCTTCTGCTGATGGCACCCTTTGAGCCCGGTGGCCACGATGCGGACGGCTACCCGCGACCGAGACCTGAGGATGACTACGGGCTCATATGGCCAATTTTTGTCTACATCACTGCTCCGGGGATGGTGTCGCTGATGCTGCTCTCCGCAGTGGCAGCGTGGGGGAAAGACGTCCGCATCGCCGCCGCATGTCTGCTGTCACTTCCCGCCTTTCTCTTCGTTTCCGTGGGATTCTGGCAGTTCGGGCTGTTCATCGTTCTCGGCATCACCTACGCCTTCACCGCGATGCCGAGAACGGTTCGTAAACTCGTAGCCTAATTTGAACGCGAGATGCTCGGGCGGAACATCCTGGAGGTTGTTCCGAAGCAGACACCTGAGTGACATCCGTGTGGAAGGACGGTGATATGCAGACCCTTCACGCCGAGGCCGCAGGCTTGGTTTCAGTTGAACGTTCGCAGTTCGGGCTATGGGAGCGGAGTGAGTTCATCGAGGACGGCAACTGGCTGAATCTTCCTTTGAGTGAAAAACTCCAGGCGTCACGCTGGCCAACGGGGCGATTAAGATTCGAAGCTCGATTCGGGATCACTATGCGGCTGTGACTCTTGAGGTCACTGACAATCCAGTGCGTCCAGACGGGTTCGGGCTCATCGCCCAGGCTCCATACAGGTCTCTTACGGGGCGCACGGAAGCATGGACTCTATTCTCCGGCCCTGCCGATGTGGCGTTGGACCTCGGAGGACCATCGCGCAACTTTATGCTAAGCGTCTTTTGGGACAGTTCGATGGAGTTGGGTGATCACACGAAAACGGAACTGCTCCACGGGGTGGAGCGGTTCCGTTTCGTCTTCGAGCCGGCGGCGGAATGACCAAACGTCTTCCCGCCGCCGAGCTGATCCTCCGCGGGTTGGCCGGCCCGCGGTCCTTGCCGCCCATCCTCGAACAGGAACGGGCGGTCAGCCCGGGCCTTGGCCGCTGAACCGCGGGGCGCGTTCGCCGGAGCGGCCCTCCGCGAACGAGCCCCGGCACCCCCGCTCACGAGCGGGGGCCGCCCGCATCGGCGCTGGTGCGGGCCGCGACGGACCGCACCGCGGCCCCGGCGTCGTCCACGGGCAGCAGGACCGACATCACCGGCCGCTTCACGCCCCACCGGCCTGCCACCTCAACGGGTTCGCCCAGCTCCACGGTGAGTGCCTCACGGCCGGCCCCGGGCACCACGAACCGATCGCCCGCCCCGTCCCGCTCGGGCCGCCCCGGGGCACGCGCGACCTTGTCGAGCCGGCGCACCGCGCCCAGCGGGATCTCCAACTCCTGGTACATCCCCCATCGCACGAGCAGGCGGTCAGCGCGCAGCACGTGCGGGCGTGCCCTGCTGGCCAGGCCCAGAGCGAGCAGCACCACGGCCCCGTAGACCAGCAGGGCGCCCGCCACCAGCCAACCCGCGCCCGGCGGGCCGGCCAGCAGGACGGCCAGGCCCGAGGCCAGGAGCAGCACCGCCGCACCAACCGTCACCGCACGGGCGGCACCACCGTAGGCGAGTCGCACGTCGCCGGGCCGGGCCCGTTCGGTGCGTCCGGACAGCGCGAGCGCCAGGACCCGCAGGACGCTCAGCTCCCGGCGTACGAGGCCCGCCAGCTGATCTGGCATCAGGAAGAACAGTGCCCCGGAGAAGGACTCGGCCCGGGACGTGCCGTCGGCCCGCAGCAGGCGGTATTGCCGCAGGAAGGCAGCTCCCGCGAGCAGCCCCAGTACGGCCAGGGCGCTCTCGGTCACGACGAGGATCCCCGCCGCGATCCGCCAGTCCAGCAGACCGGTGGTGACCAGCACGATCCCGGTGATCAGGACCAGCACACTGGCCCACCGCAGCAGTCGCAGCCAGCCCGGAGTGCCCGGGGCCGCCCGGACGGCCGTGGGCGGCTCGGGGGCCGCCTGGCCCAGCAGGCTCCGCAGTCCCGCCTCCGGGTCAAGGGCGAAGAACCGCAGCTCCCGCACCGTCTCCCGACCGGTCTTCGGCAGGACGACATCCGCCGGCTCGGCCAGGGCGACCGCCAGATTGGTGACACCCATCACCGGCAGCCACAGCACGCCGTCCCGTACCTCCGCCGTGCGTCGCTGGTCGATCATGGCGCGGCGGACCGAGGACTGTGCCACGGAGTCCAGGGCAACGGACAGCTCGAAGGTCGCACCGTAGCGAAGCGTCAGCCGCCCGGCGGCCACCCGGTGCGGATAGGCGCGCAGCGCGAGCGAGAGCGCCAGCAGCACCCCCATCGCGAGCAGTCCGAGCACCAGCCCCAGCAGCCTCGCCCACAGCGCCGGGAGCAGGAAGTCGACGACGAAGATCTCGATCACCGAGGAGGCCACGATCAGGACCACCAGCCCCGTGGCACTGCGCTGGTACGGAATCACGGACTGCTCGACCGAGGATCTGGACGCAGTAGGAGCCTTCCACAGCGCCCGTGCGGCTTTGGCCCAGTCCAGTCCCCGGGCCATCAGCACACCCCCGCCGCCACCATCGTCGGGAACGCGCCAGTCGTGCGGCGGACTTGTCATGTCGGACTTCCCGTTCGTGCTTCCTGTTCCAATGGAGGCATCAGCACCCGGCACTCCTCCGCGATTTCCACGATGTCGCGCGGTGCTGCCCGCGGTCCGTCACTCAGGAGCACTCCACACGTGTCGAGAACGATCTCGTCGACGCCCGCGTTCCGATAATCCGTCAGGGCATCGGCTACAGCCGCGGGCGTCCCGGCCAGAACGACTCCGTGATCGGGGAGTTCACGGGCGGTGTCCCTGCTGTCCGGTTCCTTGAGGTCGAGCCCGGCAGAGCGCAGCATCGCCCGGTAGGCGTGCTGGCCGAAGTGGCTGGCAATGGCCTCCCAGACGGCGCGGTACAGGTCGCGCCCGTGACGACGACGCCAGGCTCGACACCGCACGGCACGACGCAACGACGGGGCGGCCTGGCGAGGCACAGCGACCGAAGCGACCGAGGCGCCCGTTCCGGCCGGGGCCTGCTCGACCGGCTGCGTAACGGCCACCTGCGGGGCGTCGGCCGGGGCGGGGGTGCACCAGCCACCCATGTGGATTGGGCGGCCGCCCGAGCGGTACGGCGCCGGCCACCCGCACCGCACGCACGGCACGGGCTGCGCGGCCACCAGGTCCCCGCCCGGGGTGCGGTCGAGCTCCACCACCGCCTGGTCCTGCTGCCCGCCGAACGCCGTCGGCACAGCGGGCACCGGGGCGGGAGCAGCAGCGGGTTCGGCCGGAGCGGGACGCGGGGCGGTGGCTACCCGCGCGGGCACGGTCTCGGTGTGCGCGGGGGATGCCTCACCACCGCCCAGCTCGAGGAAGTCCACTTCACGTCCCACCACCTGGCCGGGCACTGACCGGCTGGGCCCACCACGGCTCCGGGAACCACGAGGCCGGCCACGACCGCGAACGGCCACCGGCGCAGCACCGGCGTGCCGTCGAGCGTTGATCGGCCGGGTTGCTACAAGGGCGTGTAGGTCTGGTACTTGCCTTGCAGGGATGAGTCGGCTGCACTGGCCACATCGGACCGGGGACCGGCTGCGCATGCGTGGAGAAACCTCGTGACCTGGGGACCCGGCCAACCCGCTGCGGCAGCCGCGGCCCAGAACCGGAGACCGTCGTAAGGGTCCAGGGGCTCAAGGAAGTCGAGGACGTGGTCGATCGCGGCCGTGTCCAGGCACAGGCGCTGCATGGCGACGGCACACAATGCGCCGTCGGCAAGCATCGGGGTGCCCGTGTCCAGGCACCAGCGCAGGGAATCGGCTGTGGCCTCGGGAGCGCTCAGCCGGACGATCGCGTCGCCGAGCGCGGTGTACACCATGGTCGCCTCGAAGGGGCGCTGGGCAAGGTCCCGGAGCAGACCGAGCGCAGGTCGGTGGCCGCATACCCCAAGAGCCATGACCATCTGGTACTGGGTCTCCCACGTACGGGGGTCACGAACCTCCCGCTCAAGGGCCTCCAGTAGCGCCGGACCCGCTATGGGATCGGCAAGCCGGCGCAGCCGCGTTGCGGCGGAACGCCGCTTCGGCGAAAGCCGGTGACCGAGCTGTTCCACGGCCTCATCCAACGTCAACGCCATGACGGTCCCTGTCTGCTCGGCTTCGTTCCGGGCGCAGCGTAGGACCTCGTACCGACACAGCCTCCCGAGCGGGTGGGGAAAGGGGCTTCTCGGGTTGATGGGCCGACTGGGCATGGCACGCACAACCTCGTGTGATCAGCCCTCGCTGACCCAGGTCAACCGCAGCAGTAGCAGTTCGACCACCTCGGGCGTCCGCGCTGGTCAAGGGAACTGCACGACTCTGTCACCATGCCGCGTCACAGGGTGTCAGCGGAAATCCGCACCAGAGTGACACCAGCCACTCCCCCACCAACGGCTATCCCCCAGCCCAGGCCGTCATCAGACATCAGTGACACCACCTGACCACCAGGTGACAACGAACTGCAGATTCGGAGGGGGGCTGTGGGCGGTGGCGGGGGGTTGACTGGGTTCACGATGGCGCGTCGGCTGGGGAGGAAGTCTGTGGAGGATCCGGAGTTCAGCGTCGTACTGACGGGGGCGGCCTACAGTGGTCCGTCTGCGCTGAAGGCGATCCGGCTGGTCACCGGCCTGAGTCTGTGGCACAGCCGGCAGCTCCTGGACAGTGCGCCCGTCACTGCCCGGGCCGAGCTCCCGTACGGGGAGGCTGCGGCTGCTCTCAGGCGCCTGCAGCAGGGCGGCGTGCAGGCTGCCCTGTGCTGCGGGTACTGCGAACGTCTGCTGCCCACCGACGGCACACCCGTCGACCCCGGCCCGTGCAGGTCCCGGTACTGGCCCACCGCCCATTGCCAGGCCAACTCCGAAACCGTCTGCGACCTCGACCGCTGCCCCACGCACGACCCCAACTGGCTCCGCCGGTAGAAACTGCATCCGGGACGGGTGAGCGGTCGGTGGTCGGCCCTGCTGCGACAGTACCCGGCGCAGGCCTTCGGCGCGCCCGTCTTCACGCGGCCAGCTGGCCGGTCCCGATGGGTCGTCGACGCGGGCGGCGGTGTGGGCGGCGGGCGTGCTGCGGCGAGGTACTGCGGGATGACGGCGGCCAGGCCCTCGGCGGCCTCCAAGAGGACCGGGTCGGCGTGGGGCTGCTCCATGAGGGCCTGGGCGAGGTGGAGTGCGCTCTCCAGGACGGCGGCGGGGGCGCGGACGTGGCGTAGAGCGGCAATGGCGTCGGCGGGCCGCTGGGCGGCCTGGTGGGTCCGGGGACGGCGGCCGGGTGCGCCCAGGGCGGTTGCTGGCGGCAATGCCGTTGCTCTGCTACTACCGGCGCGCCGAATTGGTGGTCAGCTGGTCTGGCACGGCACACCGGCGTGCGGGTTGCTTCCGTTGGCAAGCACGAGGAGCGCGCTCACCGCCACGATCCCGGTCAGCATGGCGAGCGTCATCAGCCCGAAGCGTTTCATCGGAGGCTGGTACCGGGTGGAACG
>NZ_JBHVFE010000484.1:0-6694 GCF_042801945.1 Kitasatospora sp. NPDC057542 | reverse complement strand
GTGTCGGCGGCAGCCTGTTCCGCGGCCGCCGGGTCCGTCGGCGGCCGCTCGCCCCACCGGGTTGCCGGGCACCGACGATCTTCCTGCGGTACGAGCCGCCCGCAGGGCCGCAGCCCTGCACACCCTCCCGGCCGCCCAGCAGGCCCGACCAGCAGGCCCGAAAGAAGGCCCTGGAAGCCACCGCCCAAGCCGCCGGCTTCACGTCGATGGCGGCGACGATCGGCGCCATTGAGATCTGTCGAGCCGTGCTGCTGCAGAGCAGATCGGCGTCGCGGCGAGCACCGTGAAACGCTGGTGCCGCGCCACCGCGACTCCGTGACGCCACAGACCGCCCAAATGCCACCGTCCCCAGGCGAGAGGCCCTGCCGCTGCGCCCCGGCGCGCGGCACAGCCACGCCGGCGTGGGCGGCGAGGTGGCGGCGGTAGGCGGGGGAGTCGACCGCCGCGGTGTTCGCCGGCTCGCCTGGCCGGGTGGCGGCCAGGACGTGGTCCTCGCCGAGCATCGCGGACACCGCGCCCGGCTCGGGCCCGTTCTCGCCCTGGCGCCAGTGCCCGCCGGCGGGCGGGTTGTAGAGGTAGGGATCGTCCTGGCCGTCGAGGTCGGCCAGGACCCGCAGGCCCGCGCACAGCTCATACAGGTCGAGAACCATCTCACGCGGCGCGGCGGCGGCGATGAGCTCGGCCGACTGCGGATCGGCGTCGGCGGGCACCGGGCGGGGGACGAGCAGCCGCCGCTCGACGCTGCGCACCGCCCGGGCTCCGGCGGCGACTTCCCGTCCGGCGTGCTCGGCCAGCGCTATTGCGGCGGGCAGCGACCCGGCGGAGCCGAACCGAAGTGCCGGGGTGGCGTGGTGGACCCACGCGGGCACGCCCTCGGGGCCGGGGTGGACGGCATAGCCGAAGCCGCCCCGCGGGTGCTCGTCGACGCGCAGCTGGAGGGGGACGGGGCTGTCCGGCAGCGGCAGGGCGGCGGTCCAGCGCACCACCGGCAGGAGGCCCGCGGACCAGGTGCTGCCGTCCGCGGGGTCGCTCTGCTGCCAGGGGCCGCGGTCGGGGACCTGGTGGGTGGCGGCGGCCAGCGCCCAGTCCAGCAGCCGGATCAGGATCTGCTGGCCGTCCTCGGTCAGCTGCTCGCGGTCCGGGCGGAAGTCCCGGGCGGCTTCGTGGTCGATGATCGGCAGGTAGTCGAGCCGGCCCAGGTCCGCGACGTCGACGGGGCACTCGGCCAGCAGCCCCGCGCACCCGGGCGGGTCGAGCGGTTTGCCCCGAAGAAGTCCTCGGCGGCCCGCCGCCGGTTGCCCGTACAGCCGCCCTCATCGTCCAGGAACCCGCTGTCCGGATCGGCCAGTTCGGCGTCCGCGACCTCCAGCGCCCAGACAGCCGCCCGCAATCCGACGTCCTCCACGCGGATCCCGGCCAGCACACACAGACCCTCCCGGGCCGTACCCGGGCGCACCGCGCCCGCCGGACCCGGGTACCCGGCCAGGAACCGCAGCACCACATCCCCGGCCCCAGGCCGCGCCGCCCGCACGGCCCGGCCGGGCCACAGCGCCCGGGTGAGACGCAGCGTGACCCACGGGAGAGCCAGACGCGCCCGCCCCGCCGACAGATTCACCAAGCACCCGCCCTCCACCGCGAACTCCACCGCCCCACCATGGAACGCCCGCCCCGCAAGATGCTCCAGCAACAGCACCCGCCGCAACACCGCCGACAAATCCCCCGCACACGACACCACCCACTCCCGCTGCGCCCGCCCTGCTGCCGCCTCCTGCGGACCGGGTCCGACGGCGCGGCCCCGGGGCGCCGCCCAGGAGTACGTCACCCGTCTCCACCGCGCCGGCCACGGCCCGGTTCCAGTCCCGGACGAACGTCGTGGCCAAGCGGATCCGCCGCTGCGACGCACCCACCGGGTGGAGGACGACATCCTTCGCACCGGCGCTCCACCGCAGACCGGCCACCCCGGTCAGCCCGCCACCGGCCCGCTGGACGGGCAGCAACGCCCGCGCCCACCGCGCCAGCTGCTCCCGGTCGATGTGGACGACGACCTCGTCGGGGCGCGGCGTCACCCGGCCGATGCCGTAGGGGCCGCCGGTGTCGGCCGGTCGGTGTGCTCCGTACTCGGTCTGGACCCATGCGCTCGCCGAGGGCGAGCTGACCGGGGACATCCCCATGACCAAAGCCAACGCGGCGAAGGTCGAGCGGGCGGTTCGGGCGGCGTGGCAGCCGAGGGTGAAGAAGCGGGTGCGCCGCGACGCCGAGCAGCGCGGCTTCATGCTCCACATCCAGGCGACCTTCGGATACAGCGCGGCCGGCGGTAGCACCGACGACCCCCGCCCCCGAATGATCACTCAGAAGATGCCCGGCGACGTCGCCCGGCGGCTGTACGCCACCCGTGACGCCGGAGCCACCCAGGCCCAGCAGGAAGCGATCCTTGCCGAGGCCCTGCGCGACGAGTACTTCAAGGACGGCGGCCGCCGCGCCCGCGGCCTCGACGTCGAGCTCAACGACATCGCCTGGATGGACGTTGAGCTGTAGCACCACCCTCCGGTGGCCCCGTGTCGCCGAATTGTCTGGCCGCCCCCGCGATCGGCGTCCGGCTGGCGGCGGTCGAGCCGCGCATCGCGGCCGCCGGTCTCTTTGCCGGGAGCTTCTGCGGCGGATTCACCAAGACAACGCGGCGGATCAAGACTGAGCCCAAAGGGAGCCAGTGCAGAACACGGCAATCGGCGTTATGCGAAACCGCCGGGTATCGGGACTGTGTTCCGGCACGACTCTGTAAGAATCCCAAGTGCGGCGCTACGGTGCGAACAACATCTGCGACACGAGGAGGGCAGGATGCTAGATCAGGTGTTGACCGCGCTGGCTGCGTCCGGCGGTACGGCAGTGGTGACAGCGGCAGGGACGGACGCGTGGGCTGGATCGCGGCAGGCGGTGGCGCGCTGGTTCGGTCGGGGCGACGCGCAGCGCGAGCAGGCCGAGCTGGAGCGCCTGGACCAGACCGAGGCGGCCCTGCAGTCCGCAGTCCCCGCCGAAGCCGAGCGGACCCGGATCCGCCTGGAAGCGTCCTGGCAGGCCCGCATCGAGGCAGCACTGGAAAGCCTGAGCGAAGGCGAGCGTGACCAGGCCGCCGACCAGCTGCGCGACCTGCTCGCGCAGCACGCCTCGCAGGGCGCCGCGACTGCAGGGACGGGCGGCCTGGCCGTGGGCGGCAATATGGATATTCGCGCAGACAGCGGCTCGATCGCGGCTGGGGTAATCCACGGAGGAGCGCACATTGGCACCCCTCCAGTGCCGGATCCGTCCCAGGGCTGAACGGACCGGCCACTACCAGCCCATCGCCCACCGAGACGCCTCTCACACTTCAACGGCTGGGCAGCGTCACCACCCACGCCCGCGACGGCAGCCTGGCGGTCGGCTATGTGGCCGACGGGGGCCACGTAGCCTACTTCGCCGCCCCACGACCTGCGGTGACCTGGCCCCACCAGGTCGGAGTGTTGCCCCGACAGGCTGACTCCTTCCAGGACCGGGCAGCCGTCGAGCAGTTGGATCAGGCGCTGGCATGCGGGGGCATGGCGGTGCTGTGCCAGGTGCTGGCCGGCATGGGCGGGGTCGGCAAAACTCAGCTCGCCGCTCACCATGCCCGCCAGGTATGGGCCAGGGGCGGTGTGGATCTGCTGGTGTGGATCAGCGCCACCACTCGTGAGGCGGTCATTTCGGCCTACGCCCAGGCCGCCGCCGAGGTACTCGGGGCCGACCTTGCCGACCCGGAACGGGCTGCCCACGCTTTCCTGGCCTGGCTGGAGCCCAAACCCGGTACCACCCAGCGCCGCTGGTTGGTCGTGCTCGACGACGTCGCCAGCCCTGCTGACTTGCGAGGCCTGTGGCCGCCTGCCAGCCAGCAGGGTGGTCGTACCCTGGTCACTACCCGCCGTCGCGACGCCGCCATGACCAGCAGCGATAGGCTGCTGGTGCCGGTGGGCTTGTTCACCCCTGACGAAGCCGTCGCCTACCTGACAACCGTGCTAGCCGCCCACGGCCGTTTGGAGCTTCCCGACCAGCTTGCGGCCTTCGCCACCGACCTCGGCCACCTCCCCCTGGCGCTGTCGCAGGCCGTCGCGTACCTCATCGATGCGGACCTCGACTGCGCGGCTTATCGCACCCTGCTGGCCGACCGAGCTCGGACGCTCGCCGACGTACTCCCCGACCCTTCTGGTATTCCTGACGACCAGGACACGACCGTCACCGCCGCCTGGTCACTTTCAATCGACCGTGCCGACGAATTTCCACCCGCAGGCCTGGCCCGTCCGATGCTGCAGCTCACTGCGGTTCTTGCGTCCAACGGCATCCCCTCCTCTGTCTTGGTTGACCCGCCCGCTCTGGCCTACCTCAACGAGCACCGCACAGGCACCGCCGGGCGAGCGTGCCCGGAAGAGGCCACGGCCCTCGACGCATCACGAGTGCTGCGCACACTGCACCGGCTGAGCTTGCTAGACCACACCCCAAGGAACATGCACCAGGCGGTACGCGTTCACCAACTCGTCCAACGCGTCACGCGCGACGCCCTCACCACGCAGCAACGCGACCGGCTTGCCCGCGCCGCCGCCGACGCGCTCATCGAAGCCTGGCCTGAGATCGAGCGTGACACCACCCTTGCTCAGGTCCTACGCGCCAACGCCGAAGCACTCACCCGCCACGCCGAAAACGCCCTGTACCAGGCCGACGGAGCTCACCCATTACTCTTCCGCATGGGCAAAAGCCTCCTAGAGGCCGGCCAACTCGCCGCATCCAGCGAGCACTGGCAATATCTGAGTTGCACAAGCCACGAGCATCTGGGCCCTGACCATCCCGACACCCTCTCCGCTCAGGTCAACCTCGCCTCCTGCCAGGGAAACGCAGGGAATGCCGCTGGCGCCATGGCGAGCAGCGAGCAGGTACTCAAGCGGATGCTGAAGGCACTGGGTCCCGACCACCCGAAAACCCTAAGCGCCCAGCTCAACCTTGCCTACTGGCGGGGTGAGGCGGGAGACGCGTCCGGCGCTGAAACCGCCTTTCAACAACTATTGTCTGATCTCCTGCGAGTGCACGGCCCTGACCACAGCGACACCTTGGCAGCCAAGCACAATCTTGCCTACTGGCGAGGCGAGGCAGGAGATGCAGTCGGCGCCGTAACCGTTCTCGACGAGCTGGTGGAGGACTGCTTGAGGGTCTTCGGATCGGACCATCCTCGAACCCTGGCGGCACAAGCCAACCTTGCTGACTGGCGGGGTGAGGCGGGGGACCAGGCTGGCGCTGTAGATGTCTATACGCATCTACTCAGAGACTGTCAGCGCGTGCTCGGTCCGGACCATCCTCGAACCCTTGCAACCCAAACCAACCTCGCATCCTGGAGGGTGACCGTGGGGGACCTTCCCGGTGCGGAAGCCACTCTCGATCAACTACTTGAACGCTGTCTACGAGTCCTGGGCTCCGACCACCCTGACACGCTGCAGACCCGACACACCATGGCACGGTGCCAAGGTGAGGCAGGGGCGCCGACGCGAGCAGTAACCAGCTTCCAGGGGTTGTTAGCCGATCGCGTGAGAGTGCTGGGAGCCGACCACCCCACCACCCTCAGAACCCGCAGCAACCTTGCTCACTGGCGTGGTGAGGCCGGAGACGCGGCTGGTGCTGCGGCAGACTTCGAACAACTGCTGACTGATCGAAAGCGGGTCCTGGGCGCCGATCATCCTGCCACCCTCGCTACTCGGGAAAGACTCGCCTTTTGGCAGGGAAGGGCGAAGAGCAAGGATGCTCATTTATCGACCGATTGATGAGCAAGATCGGTAAGCGATCTGGCGTATTCGAGGCTTCCGCCGTGGTCAAGTTCCCCTTGGGGACTCATGACCGCGCCCCTGGCCAATTCCGGGCTCTGTCGCTGATCTTGCGACGCTGCCGGCTGCCGGCTGCCGGTGTCAGTGGCAGATGTGACTATGGCTCGCGTGTTCTTCGCGGAGCTTCGAGGTTCTGTTCCCTCATCTCGCTGGTGTCGTGGTGGAGTTGGTCGAGGGGGCTGCGGCCGGGGCGGTCACGATGCATGCGCGGGCCTGCTCGGCGGGTGCGGACCGTCCGCACTGCGGTGGTGCGTCGGACCGGGTGTACGGCCGGCACATGCGACGGCTCGCGGATGCCGCGGTCAGTGGCACCAGTGTGGTGATCGAGCTGCTGGTGCGGCGGTTCAAGTGCCCGAACCCGGCGTGCCGGGCGGTGACGTTGCGGGTGGCCACGTTGATCGGCCGGAAGTTGCGTGCGAACGCTGTCGGGCGGGTGCCCCGGCCGACTCGCCAGCCCGGCGCAGGGGTCAGCGGGCGAGTTCGATGGTGAGGTTCTCGTTCGCGCAGCCGGCGGCGATCCGGTGCATCGCGTCCTGCTCAGTGGTGTTGATGGACAGGCTCCACCGGGTCTTCGCGACGGTCCAGCGCGTGAGGTAGTCGCAGACGGTGCCGCGGCGCAGCGGCACTGGCGCTGGCGCTGGATGCGGCCGCCGGGCAGGTCATGCCCTGCCCGGCCCGCGCACCGAAACCATCGCGGCCGGGACCAGGCCGACCACTGGGCTCGAAGAGCAAGCAGCCCGCCACCCGCTACGACGTGGGCAAGACCGTCAGACGCCCCGAGAGCATCATCGAACGCGACCAGGCCAGACCCTGACGAGGGTCGT
>NZ_JBHVFE010000483.1:0-6702 GCF_042801945.1 Kitasatospora sp. NPDC057542 | reverse complement strand
GGGAGTGGACGGCGCCTCGCTGTGAACCGTCCCTCGCCGGAAGGAAGGGACGGCCGGGTCCCCGGCCGGCGGGACCCGCGGTCAGAGCGGCAGGACCTGCCAGCCGCCGAAGGTGGTGGCCGTCGTGCCCGTGCGGTAGCAGACGCGGCCGTCCGTGCCGATGGCGAACACGTGGAGGACACCGCCGCCGTCGACGATTGCGGCCGGGTAGTCGAGGACGGTGCCGCCGAGGTCCTGCCAGGCGCCGTAGCCGGAGTTCGGGGCGGTCTGGGCGGTGGTGCTCACGCCGCCGCCGCGGTTGCGCTCGAACAGGACGACCCGTCCGCCGAGGGTGGCCGCCGCCGGCTCGCCGACTCCCCCGTGTCCGCCGAGGGGGGCCGGGGACTGGCTCCACGACCCGCCCGGCTGAGTCTGGTAGCTGACCAGCATCGCGCCGGTGCCGACCTCGCGGTAGGCGAGTTCGATGCGGCCGTCCTGGTCGAGCGCTGCCTTGGGCGGGCTCGCCGGCCGGGCGTTCGGGATCGGGCCCGGGCCGCTGAAGGCGCCGTTCGGGGCGGTCTGCCACCAGTTGACGATCCCGGTGCGGGTGCCGGCGAACACCTCGATCCTCCCGGCGCCGTTGCGGATCGCGGTGACCGGGTCCTGGAGATCGGTGCCGCCCAGGTCCGTCCAGGTGCTCGCCCACACGCCGCCCGGGGTGGTCTGCCGGATGTTGCTGAGGCCGCCGCCGCCGTTCTTGACGAAGAGCTCCAGCCGCCCGTCCTGGTCGCCGGCCACCACGGGCACGCCGACCTGGTCCTCGTTGCCGAGCCCGGCGTTGGGGTTGCCGTGGTCGGCCCAGCCGTTCCACCACCAGCCGTTGGGCGTGCCCTGCGGCAGGGAGACGATGTGGTGGTCGGTCAGGCGGCGGGCGAAGACCTCCAGCCGGCCGTCGGCGTTGGTGCCGACGGCTATGCCCGGCGCCAGCCGCCCGCCCGGGTCGGCCATCCGCACCGGACCGCCCCAGCTGCCGTCGCCCTGACGCCAGTACGTGTAGAGGGCGCCGGCCCGGACGACGAAGACCTGCGGCCGGCCGTCCTGGTTCAGCCCGGCCCAGGAGGTGCCCCGCGACCAGCGGTAGTACATCCGGGAGAACCAGGCGTCGGAGTAGTTCCCCGAATGGTCGTGGCCGGCGTACTCGGAGACGAACACGCCCTTGGCGCCGACCGTCGCCGGGTCGAGGTTCACCGGGGAGTCGCTGATGTTGTAGTCCCGGTAGTTCACCTGGATCAGCGTGCCGCCGTACAGCCGGGCCGCCTCGCCGGCGAACTTCGCGGCGGCGACGTGGTCCGAGTGGTCGCCCGTGTAGCGGCTGTCCGGGAGTTCGTCCTGGGCCCTCAGCACGGTCGGCTGGTACGCCACCATCAGCTGCCGCAGCACCTCGACGACGTCCGCGGCCGTGTAGGTCGACGGCCCGGACAGCGGGCTGCCGACCGGGACGACCGTGGTGTCGGTGCCGCCGGCCAGGACGCCTCCGAGCCCGGCGTCGTGCAGGTTGAGGAAGATCAGGTGCACCGGCCGGCCCTTGAGGACGTACCGTTCGACCTGCTTGCCCGCGACCGTCCACGCCTCGGCCGTCCAGTGCCCGACCTCGTCGGTCCCCGGGTCGGTGTCGCCGACCCCGGTCATCCGGGAGTAGGCGTTGACGGCGCCCATCTGCCGGTTCCAGGTGCGCAGCGGGTCGCCGGCGGTGTCGTAGCAGGCCGTGGCGCACGGGTCGCCGGTGATGTTCCCCGCGGTGACGAACACCGTGACGGACGGCGTGCCGTTGGCGAGGGCGTTGGACAGGTCAGGGTTCATGAACAGGATGTCGTCGTCCTCGTGCGCGACGACCTGCATGACCAGCGGCCCGGAGCCGGCGGCCGCGGCCGTACCCACGGCCGCAGCCGCGCGGGTCGCGGTCCCCTTGGCCAGAACGGGCGCGGCGAGGGCGGTGAGTGCGACGGAGGAGAGGAGTTGCCGTCGTCCGATTGCCATGTGATTCCCCCCAATTCGAAATCGGCATGTGATCACGCCAGGAGGAGGCTAGCGCATTGTCGATCAGGAAAGGCCGTGGACCGTATCTCGCGATTTTGCCAAGGGGGAAGGCCAATTGACGCGGAATCACGGTTGCTTCGTCCGCTTCCTGCTCGTCGAGCTCATTTCCGGACAGGACCGTTCCTTCGTCGAACCGGGCGCCACCGGCTGACCGCGTACCTTTCGCCTTTCCGCGGAATCCTGAGGGTGCTGCCGTGCGCCCCGCCCCGGCCGGACACGGGGCGGGCCGGAGCGCTGTGCCGTTCGGGTGAATGCCGTGGACAGCGGGACCATCGGCCCCTCGCGGCTCGCCGAGTGTGGCCTGTTCGGCCCTGCGCGGGCTTCGGCCGAGGGGGGAGGATCGGATACGCCCACCGTCGGCGGTTCCGACAGACCTGAGGAGAACCCAGCCATGTCCCTCACCCCCAGTCCGGCTCCCGGTGGACCCTCCGAGGAGGAGGTCCGCGCGCTCGACGCCCACTGGAGGGCGGCCAACTACCTGTCGGCGGGCCAGATCTACCTGATGGCCAACCCGCTGCTGCGCGAGCCGCTGCGCCCGGAGCACATCAAGCCCCGCCTGCTGGGTCACTGGGGCACCTCACCCGGCCTGAACCTGGTCCACACCCACCTCGACCGGGTGGTCAGGGCCCGCGACCTGGACGCGGTCTGCGTCTGGGGGCCCGGGCACGGCGGGCCCGCCGTGCTGGCGAACTCCTGGCTCGACGGCAGCTACACCGAGACCTACCCGAGCGTCACCCGGGACGCGGACGGCATGGCCCGGTTGTTCCGGCAGTTCTCCTTCCCCGGCGGCGTGCCCAGCCACGTCGCCCCCGAGACACCGGGATCCATCCACGAGGGCGGTGAACTCGGCTACGCGCTGTCGCACGCCTACGGCGCCGCCTTCGACAACCCCGGCCTGCTGGTCACCTGCGTCATCGGCGACGGCGAGGCCGAGACCGGACCGCTGGCGGCCTCCTGGCACGGCAACAAGTTCCTCGACCCGGTGCACGACGGCGCCGTCCTGCCGATCCTGCACCTCAACGGCTACAAGATCGCCAACCCGACCGTGCCGGCCCGGCTGCCCGAGGCGGAACTCGACGCGCTCCTGCGCGGCTACGGCCACCTCCCGCTGTACGTCACCGGCAAGGACCCGCTCACCGTCCACCGGGCCATGGCCGAGGCCATGGACACCGCACTGGACCGGATCGCCGCCCTCCAGCACGAGGCCCGTGCCGGGGGCGATACCCGGCGCCCGCAGTGGCCGCTGATCGTGCTGCGCACCCCCAAGGGCTGGACCGGCCCCGCGGAGGTCGACGGAGTGCCGGTGGAAGGCACCTGGCGGGCTCACCAGGTGCCGCTGGACCAGGTGCGGGACAACCCCGCCCACCTCGCCCAGCTGGAGGCGTGGCTGCGCTCCTACCGGCCCGAGGAACTCTTCGACGAGCAGGGCCGACCCAGCGCCGAGGTGCTGGCCTGCGTGCCCGAGGGCGACCGCCGCCTCGGGACGAACCCGCACGCCAACGGCGGTCTACTGCTGCGCGACCTGCCGATGCCGCCGCTGGAGCGCTTCGCCGTGCCCGTCGACAAGCCCGGTGCCACCCTGCACGAACCCACCCGGGTCCTCGGCGACCTGCTCGAACAACTGATGGCGGACACCGCCGAGCGCCGAGACTTCCGCCTGGTCGGCCCGGACGAGACCGCCTCCAACCGGCTCCAGGCCGTCTACGCGGCCACCGGCAAGGCCTGGCAGGCGCAGACCCTGCCCGTCGACGAACACCTCGCCACCGACGGCCGGGTGATGGAGATCCTCTCCGAACACACCTGCCAGGGCTGGCTGGAGGGCTACCTCCTCACCGGCCGCCACGGCCTGTTCTCCTGCTACGAGGCATTCGTCCACATCGTCGACTCCATGGTCAACCAGCACATCAAGTGGCTGCGCACCACCCGGGCCCTGCCCTGGCGCGCCCCCATCGCCTCGCTCAACTACCTGCTCACCTCCCACGTCTGGCGCCAGGACCACAACGGCTTCTCGCACCAGGACCCCGGCTTCGTCGACCACGTCCTCAACAAGAGCCCCGAAGCCGTCCGGGTCTACTTCCCGCCGGACGCCAACACCCTGCTCGCCACCGCCGACCACGTCCTGCGCAGCCGCGACTACGTCAACGTCGTGGTCGCCGGCAAGCAGCCCTGCTTCGACTGGCTCACCCTCGACCAGGCCCGCACCCACTGCGCCCGGGGCGCGGGGATCTGGGAGTGGGCCGGCACCGAGGACGGCAGCCGAGAGCCCGACGTCGTGCTCGCCTGCGCCGGGGACGTCCCCACCCAGGAGGTCCTCGCGGCCGCCCAGCTGCTCCGCCGCCATCTGCCCGACCTGGCCGTCCGAGTGGTCAACGTGGTCGACCTGGCCCGGCTGATGCCCGCCGAGGAGCACCCGCACGGCATGCCCGACGCGGAGTTCGACGCCCTGTTCAGCCGCGACCGGCCGGTGATCTTCGCTTACCACGGCTACCCGTGGCTGATCCACCGCCTCGCCTACCGGCGCGCCGTCCACCCCCACCTGCACGTGCGCGGGTACAAGGAGTCGGGCACCACCACGACGCCCTTCGACATGGTGGTCCGCAACGACCTCGACCGCTACCGGCTCGTCATGGACGTCATCGACCGGGTGCCCGGCCTCGCCGTCCGGGCCGCCGCCCTGCGCCAGGAGATGGCCGACCGGCGCACCCGCCACCACGACTGGATTCGCGAGCACGGCACCGACCTGCCCGAGATCACCGACTGGACCTGGTAGGGCTGACGTGCAACCAGGGGGGCCGACCGTCAGGAGATCAGCACCGTGGACCTGCCCGTCGCCGTCGGAGTCGACGGCTCCGACCCCAGCCTGGCCGCCGCCGACTGGGCCGCCCGCGAGGCGCTGCTGCTCGGCCGCGCGCTGCGCGTCCTGCACGCCCTGCCGCTGACGCCCCAGCTGCTCCCCGGCCGGCCCGCCGGGCGCGGGCCGGACCCTGATGCCCTGTTGCACGAGGTCTGCCACGTCCTGGCGGTGCGCTACCCCCGGTTGGAGATCCGCTCCGACGAGGTCCACGACCTCGCCCCCGCGGCGCTGCTGGCCGCGGGGGAGGACGCCGAACTGCTCGTCGTCGCAGCCCGCGGTACCGGCGGCTTCCCGGACCTGCGGGTCGGGTCCACCGCCCTGCACCTGGCCGCCCGGGCCGGCTGCCCGACCGTGGTGCTGCCGGTGGACCCGCCGGGCCCGGATCCGCGCGAGCAGATCGTGCTCGGGCTGGACGCCCGCCGACCCGCCGAGGCGGCCCTGGAGTTCGCCTTCGCCGCCGCACACCGCCACGGACTGCCGCTGCGGGTCGTGCACGCCTCGGCCACCGGCGTGCCGGAGGACGAGGACGAGCTTCTCGCCCGCGTCCTCGCACCGTGGCGGGCCGCCCATCCCGAGGTCGAGGCCGTCCCGGAGAGCACGGGCACGGGAGCGGGCCCGGCGCTGGTGGAGGCGTCGGCCAAGGCCCGACTGCTGGTGCTGGGCAGGCGGCCCGTGCTCCTGGTCGGCGCGCTCGGCCCGGTCGGCCACGCCGTCCTGCACCACACGCTCTGCCCGGTCGCCATCGTCCCGGAGGCGTGACCGGGACCTTCGGGCCGTCCTTGGGGCTGCTCGGCCCCTGGGACCGGCCTGCGGCGACCACGATCATGGATCGCACACCGGGTCGCCGGCATCCGCGCCGCGACCGTCGAACCAGGGAGGGGCGTCACCATGCCGGACGCCGTAGTGGTCGGAGTCGACGGATCGGAGCCGAGCACGGCCGCCGCCGAGTGGGCCGCCCAGGAGGCGTACCGCAGCGGCCTGCCGCTGCGGCTGCTCCACGCCGGGGACGCGGGCTCGCCCGCGCCCGGGGAGGCCGACCGCGGTGACGAGCCGCTGCCGCCGTCGGTGCTCGCCACCCGGGACCACATCGCGAGCGTGCTGCCCGGGCTGGAGCTGACCTGCGAGCACGTGACCGGGAGCCCGGCCGACGCGCTGGTCGCCGCCGGGGGCCGGAACGGCCTGCTGGTGCTCGGCTCGCGAGGCCTGGGAGGGTTCGCCGGGCTGCTGGTCGGCTCCGTTTCGCTGCGGGTGGTGGGCCACGCGAACTGCCCCGTCGTGGTGGTCCGTGCCGGGGCCGACGGGCAGGACGGCGGCGAGGACGTGGTGCTCGGGCTGGACAGCGACCAGGCCTGCCCGGACGTCATCGCCTTCGCCTTCGAACAGGCCGCGGCACGGGGTGCGACGCTACGCGTGCTGGAGAGCCGGAAGGTGCCCGCGGGGCCGTACTCGGCCGAGGGCGTGGTCTACCAGCCGGAGGTCCGGGAGGCGTTGGAAGCCGGAGAGCTGATGCGGCTCCAGGAGGCCCTGGCTCCCTGGCGGGAGAAGCACCCGGAGGTCCGGGTGCAGGCCGAGCTCGCCGCCTGGTCGGCCGGGCGGGCGCTGGTGGAGGCCTCCAGGAGCGCCTGCCTGACGGTGGTGGGGCGCCGCCGGCCCAGGCTCCACCCGGCCGCGCCCTGGCTGGGCTCGGTCGCCCACGCCGTCCTCCACCACGCGCACAGCCCGGTCGCGGTCGTGCCGCACGACTGAGGCGGGCCCCGTGCACGGCCGTGGTG
>NZ_JBHVFE010000482.1:0-6709 GCF_042801945.1 Kitasatospora sp. NPDC057542 | reverse complement strand
GGAAAGGACCGACCAGGAGCCGCCCGGTGGGTCCTTTCCGTCGTCCGCGCGGACGGTCTCAGCGCTGGGACGGCACCGGCGCGCCGACCTCGTTCGGGATCGCCCCGCCGAAGCGCCGGTCGCGCATCGCGAACTGCTCGCAGGCCCGCCACAGGTCGCGGCGGTCGAAGTCCGGCCAGAGCACGTCCTGGAACACGAACTCGGCGTAAGCCGACTGCCAGAGCAGGAAGTTGGACGTGCGCTGCTCGCCGCTGGGGCGCAGGAACAGGTCCACGTCCGGCATGTCCGGGTGGTACATGTACCTGGCGAGGGTCTTCTCGTTGACCTTCTTCGGGTCGAGCTTCCCGGCCGCGACGTCCCGGGCGATCGCCTGCGCCGCGTCGGCGAGTTCGGCCCGGCCGCCGTAGTTGACGCACATGTAGAGCGTGACGGCGTCGTTGTCCTTGGTCTGCTGCTCGGCGACCTGGAGCTCCTGGACGACGCTCTTCCACAGCTTGGGCATCCGGCCCGCCCAGCGGATCCGCACGCCCATCGCGTCCATCTCGTCGCGGCGGCGGGCGATGACGTCCCGGTTGAAGTTCATCAGGAACTTCACCTCGTCGGGCGAGCGCTTCCAGTTCTCGGTGGAGAACGCGTACAGCGAGATGTTCTTGACCCCGAGCTCGATGGCGCCCTTGAGGACGTCCAGCACCACGGACTCGCCGACCTTGTGGCCCTCGGTGCGGGGCAGCCCGCGCTCCTTGGCCCAACGGCCGTTGCCGTCCATCACGATGGCGACGTGGTCGGGCACCAGCTCGCCGGGGATCTTCGGGGGCTGTGCGCCGCTGGGGTGCGGGGTCGGGGGGACGTACGTCCTCTGCTTGCCGCCGCCGAAGAGCCGTCGCGCTGCCATGTGCTCACTTCTCCACGTATCTCATCGAGCGGATGCCCCGCTCCAGGTGCCACTGCAGATAGGCCGCGACCAGGCCGCTGCCCTCCCGCCAGTACCGCGGCTCGCAGGCGTCGGCCGTCTGCCAGTCCCCTGACAGCAGCGCCCCGAGCAGTACCAGTGTCTCAGGGGAGGGTACGGCACATCCGGGCACTCGGCAGTCCCCGCAGAGCACCCCGCCCGCGGGGAGGGAGAAGAATCGGTTCGGCCCCTCCAGGCCGCATTTGGCGCAGTCGGTGAAGCTCGCGCCGTACCCGTTCACCGCGAGCGAGCGCAGCAGGAAAGCGTCCAGCACCAGGTGCGATTCGTGCAGCCCGGCCGCCAGCGTCCGCAGCCCGCCCACCAGCAGCAGGTACTGCTGGACGGCCGGCTCGCCCTCGTTCTCGGCGAACCGCTCGGCGGTCTCCAGCATCGCGGTGCCGGCCGTGTAGCGGCCGTAGTCAGTGACGATCGAACCGCCGTACGGCGCGATGGTCTCCACCTGGGTGCAGAGCGGCAACCCGCGGCCGACCAGCTCACTCCCCCGACTGAAGAACTGCACGTCCACGTGCGAGAACGGCTCCAGTCGGGCGCCGAACTTGGACTTGGTCTTCCGCACCCCGCGCGCGACCGCCCGCACCTTGCCGTGCTGGCGGGTCAGCAGGGTGATGATCCGATCGGCCTCGCCGAGCTTCTGCGCCCGCAGCACGACGCCGTCGTCCCGGAAAAGACTCATGGGGACCATTCTCCCCCACCCGCCCCGGCGCCGGACGGCCGTCCTCGCCCGCGCCGGGCGCCGGACAGCCGTGTTGCCCGCACCGGCGGCCGTGGGGGAGGACCACTGCGGTGCGGGTCACGGCGGGCCCGGGGTGGGGAGTCCGGGCCCGTTGTGGGGGATTCGGAGGTGGTCTTCGGATCTTCGGAGGTGCGGACGGCACCGCTGGGCGAGCGGCGAGCGGCGCTACTTGTACGGCGCCCTGGTCGCCGCCTCCAGCAGCGCTCCGACCCGGGACTGCGGCAGGTCCAGGCAGCGCCCGACCGCGGCCAGTGCCTCGCGCTCCTGCGGCAGGTAGCGCCCGTCCGCGAGCGCGATCGCCGCACCCTGCAGCAGCAGCCGCTCGCGGCCGTGGTGGGCCAGGTGCGGGGTGAGCGGTTCGAGCACCGCGTGCAGCTCGACGGCCAGGCCGCCGAACTCCCCCAGCCTCCGGCTGGGAGGTGTCCCCGGTTCGCGGGCGTCGTAGAGCTCGCCGCCGAGCCCGGAGAGCGCGGCGAGCGCCGCCAGCACCTGGGCCTCGCCACAGTCCTCGAACCCGGCCTCGCGCACCGCCGCGCAGGCCGCGTCGCGGGCCGCCGGGTGGGCGGTGCCGCCGGCCGCGAGCAGGGCCAGCGCGATGGTGTACTGGGCGTCCCGCAGCATCGCGCCGAGGCGCACGCAGGTGGGCTGCTCCAGGCTCTCGACGCCGTACCGGCCGTGGCAGCCGGTGCACTGCACGCTGTCGATCACCGGGCCGAGCGGGACCACCGGCGTCCCCAGCAACCGCAGCCACCGCCGGCCGTGCTGCCGGCGGTAGTTGCGGTCCCCGCCACAGCCCGGGCAGAAGAAGTCACCGAGAACGTCAGTCCGCCATCGCGGGCGAACACCCCACAACCTGGTCACGGCGCCACTCCCCAGACATGGCAGGCGGCCTGCTCGACAATGGGCAGGTCACGCGACCGGACACCGAGGCCGTCCCACCGACCCGGCTTTCCGGTGGATCGATGTTGCCACGGTTACCGGCACGTGTCAGTACCTCGAACGGCTTCCGATTCGAAAAAATGTGGCGCAGGCCACAACGCCCGGCGGAGACGGCGAAGGGCCGCCCCGCGGGACGGCCCTTCGTGCACCACCCGTTCGAATTAACCGCGCTGCGAGCGGTTGACGGCGCTGATCATGGCCTTCAGCGAGGCCAGCACGGTGTTGCCGTCGATGCCCACGCCCCACAGCACCTTGCCGTCCACCGCGCACTCCACGTACGCGGCGGCCTGGGCGTCGCCGCCCTCGCTCAGCGCGTGCTCGGCGTAGTCCAGGACGCGCACGTCCACGCCGATCCGGGCCAGCGCGTCGGCGAAGGCCGAGACCGGGCCGTTGCCGGTACCGGTCAGGGTCACCGGGACGCCGTCCACCAGGGCCTCGGCGGTCAGCGCGTCCCGGCCGTCCTCGGTGGTCAGGGTGCGCGAGCCGCTCAGCGAGATCCGGCCCCACGGGTTGCCGGTGGTCGGCAGGTACTCGTCCTCGAAGACCCGCCAGATCTCGGCCGGGCTGACCTCGCCGCCCTCGGCGTCGGTCTTGGCCTGGATGATCCGGGAGAACTCGATCTGCATCCGGCGCGGCAGGTCCAGCTTGTGGTCGTTCTTCAGCACGTACGCCACGCCGCCCTTGCCGGACTGGCTGTTGACCCGGATGACCGCCTCGTAGGTGCGGCCGACGTCCTTCGGGTCGATCGGCAGGTACGGCACGCCCCAGGTGTGCTCGTCCACCGGCACGCCCGCGGCCGCGGCGTCCGCCTCCAGGACGTCGAAGCCCTTCTTGATGGCGTCCTGGTGCGAGCCCGAGAAGGAGGTGTACACCAGGTCGCCGGCGTACGGGTGGCGCGGGTGCACCTCCATCTGGTTGCAGTACTCGGCGGTGCGGCGTACCTCGTCGATGTCGGAGAAGTCGATCTGCGGGTCGATGCCCTGCGAGAACAGGTTCATCCCCAGCGTCACCAGGTCGACGTTGCCGGTCCGCTCGCCCTGACCGAACAGGCAGCCCTCGATGCGGTCGGCACCCGCCATGTAGGACAGCTCGGCGGAGGCGACGGCGGTGCCGCGGTCGTTGTGCGGGTGCACCGACAGGCAGACGAACTCGCGCCGGGACAGGTGGCGCGACATCCACTCGAACTGGTCGGCCTGCACGTTCGGGGTGGCCCGCTCGACGGTGGCGGGCAGGTTCAGGATGATCTCGCGGCCCTCGCCCGGCTGCCAGACGTCCATGACCGCCTCGCAGACCTCCAGTGCGAAGTCCAGCTCGGTGTCGACGAAGATCTCCGGCGAGTACTGGTAGCCGAAGACGGTGTCCTCGCCCAGCAGCTTCTCCGCGTACTCCATCACCAGCCGGGTGCCCTCGGTGGCGATCGCCTTGGTGGCCGCCTTGTCGTTGCGGAACACCACCCGGCGGAACAGCGGCGCGGTCGCGTTGTACAGGTGGACGGTCGCCCGCGGAGCGCCGACCAGCGACTCGACGGTCTTCTCGATCAGCTCCTCGCGGGCCTGCGTCAGCACCGAGATGGTGACGTCCTCGGGGATCGCCCCCTCCTCGATCAGCGACCGCACGAAGGCGTGGTCGGTGGCCCCGGAGGAGGGGAAGCCGACCTCGATCTCCTTGTAGCCCATCTTCACCAGCAGGTCGAACATCATGCGCTTGCGGGCGGGCGACATCGGGTCGATCAGCGCCTGGTTGCCGTCCCGCAGGTCGGTGGAGAGCCAGCGCGGCGCCCTGGTGATCACCGTGTCCGGCCAGGTGCGGTCCGGCAGGTCGACGGTGCCGAACGGCAGGTAGCGCCCGTACCGCATGCCCGAGGGCCGCTGGCGCACCGAGGCGGCGGTGATCGGGGTCGGGCGGTCGACGAAGGGGCGACCGGCGGGGACGGGCGCGGCGGAGTTCTGCTCGGTCATGGAGGTGACTCGGCTTCCTGTGATGCGTGGTGCGGGCGGGTCGGGGGTGGTCAACACCGACTGGCCGGCCTCTGCTGCCGCTGGCGACACACCGTCGGATCGCCGATCGCGCACAGCTCGTTCCCCGCGGCGAGGGAGCCGGCCCCAGTGGACTACAGGCCCTCGACGCGGCAGCTAAGAAGAAGCAGCCCGTTGCGCATGATGGGCCCCAGCGTAACCCAGCACCGCGCGCCCCCGAAGTGATCCGGGCTTCCGTTCCACCCCTTGAGACACCGGCCGGCCATGTCAAAGGTGGTGACAACCGGTCATCGAGGCCTCACCCTGGGCCACATGGCTGCAGTAGTACCGATCTGCACGATCGTCCCGCCGTACGTCCTGGACCGCCTCGCCGAGGCCGGTCACGAGCCCGCCATCCACTCCCTGGCCCTCGACGCCGCGCACCGCGCGGCCCGTCTCTCCCCGCCCCCGCCCGTCGCCGGCGTCCCGGGGCTCAACCGGGTCATCTACGACGCCGGCCACGCCCAGCGACTGCCCGGCCGCACCGTGCGCACCGAGGGCCTGGGCGCGTCCTCCGACAGCTCCGTCAACCACGCCTACGACGGCCTCGGCGCCACCTTCGCGCTCTACGCCGACGTCTTCGGCCGACACTCGATCGACGACCGGAACCTGCGGCTGGACGCCAGCGTCCACTACGGCCGCAACTACGACAACGCCTTCTGGAACGGCCACCAGATGGTGTTCGGCGACGGCGACAACGTGGTGTTCGGCGACTTCACCGCCTGCATCGACGTCATCGGCCACGAACTCACCCACGGCGTCACCCAGTTCACCGCCGGACTGGAGTACCAGGACCAGCCCGGCGCGCTCAACGAGTCGGTCTCCGACGTCTTCGGCTCGCTGGTCAAGCAGTACTCGCTGCACCAGAGCGCCGCCGACGCCGACTGGCTGATCGGCGCCGGGCTGCTCGCCCCGGGCGTCCAGGGCGTGGCGCTGCGCTCGATGAAGGCGCCCGGCACCGCCTACGACGACCCGCAGCTCGGCAAGGACCCGCAGCCCGCGCACATGCGGGACTACGTGAACACCTCCCAGGACAACGGCGGGGTGCACATCAACTCCGGCATCCCCAACCACGCGTTCTACCTGCTGGCCACCGCACTCGGCGGCTCGGCCTGGGAGCGCGCGGGGCGGATCTGGTACGACGCGCTGACCGGGCGCACGCTGCCCGCCGACGCCGACTTCACCGCCTTCGCCCGGGCCACCGTGGCCGCCGCCAAGGCCCGCTACCCCGACGACGGGTCGGTCGCGGACACCGTCACCGCCTCCTGGGCGCAGGTCGGGATCAGCCCGGGGTGACGGAGCGCGCCTGAAGGGTGGTTGAGACCGGGTTGAGGCGGGCTTAAGGTCACGGTCCGGGAAAAGCCCGGCAAAACCCCGCCCTGCGTAGCACCATGGACACCATGCGCATCCAGGTGACCCGGACCGGCGGCTTCGCGGGGATCGTCCGCCAGGCGGAGATCGACACCGCCGACCGCACGGACGCCCCGCACGTGCACGCGCTCGCCCGCGAGGCCGTCGCGGGCGGGCTGCGCGCACCCTCGTACGGGGTGCCGGACGGCTTCCACTACGAGATCACCGTCGACGGCCGGTCGGTGTACTGCGCCGATCCGAAGCTCACCGACTCCCAGCGCGAGCTGGTCTCCCTGGTGCTGCGCGAGGGCGCGTAACGCCCCCCGCACGCCTGCCGGCTGACATACCATCTGGTGATCTTGAAAGGCAGTCCGCCGGCTGCGGCCCCCTCGGGTCGCGGCCGGGCGGACCGATCACCACGAACGGGGAGTTCGGCATGGCCGCACACACGGGGACCACCGCGAGACGGCTTGGCATCGGCGCCGCGACGATCGTGCTGGGAGGCCTGCTGACCGCCTGCGGCTCGGGCTCGGCCACCGGCTCGCTGGCCGCCGGCGTCGGGCGGGCGCAGTGGCCCGACTTCCAGACCGTGCTCACCGACAAGGCGGTGCTGAAGCAGACCCTGCCGAACCGGGCCGCCGCCAAGGCCGGCTGAGCCGCGCCTCCCGACTGCCGAGGGCCCGCCCGGAATCGTTCCGGGCG
>NZ_JBHVFE010000481.1:0-6719 GCF_042801945.1 Kitasatospora sp. NPDC057542 | reverse complement strand
ACGCAGGGGTGTGCTCAGTGGCCGCCGTTGCCCGTGGTCAGCGAGTCGGCGAGCCGCTCCGCGGTGTCCGCGTCGAGCGCGCCGTGCCCGAGCAGGAAGCGGTACCAGAAGACCCCGTAGACCTGGTCCGCGATGAGGTCCAGGTCGGCGTCCCCGGCCAGCTCGCCGCGCTCGCGCCCCTTGGCGAGGAGTTCGCGCAGCGCGGTGCGGCGGGCGGCGGTGAAGCTCCGCATCAGCTCGGCGAGGTGCGGGTCACGGGCGGCCTCGCGGGCGACGGTGCGCAGCGCGGAGGCGGTGGTGTCGCGTTGGGCCGCCTCGAAGGTGGTGGCGATGAAGGCCCGCAGGTCGGTGCGCAGGTCGCCGGTGCCGGGGCCGTGGACGTCCTGGTCGGCGCGGTCGGTGAGGGCGTCGAGCAGCACGGCGCCCTTGGAGGGCCACCAGCGGTAGACGGTCTGCTTGCCGACGCCGGCCGTGCGGGCGATGGCGTCGATGGTGACGGGTGTGCCGTCGGACTCGGCGAGCAGGCGCAGCGCGGCGTCGAGGATCGCCCGGTGGGCGGCCTCGTTGCGGCGGCGTCCGGTGTGCGGGCGTACGGCCGGGGAGGCCTCGGCGCCCTTGGTCTCGCTCATCGTGTTCCCTCTCCTCCTGCCCTCGCTTGACAAGACTAGCAGTCTCGACAAACATCATTGTCGGAACCTGAGGTCTCGACAAGTTGAAGGGCCCCACCACCATGAGCACTGCGTCAAACCTCTTCGCCGGACAGCGCGTCGTCGTGATGGGCGGCAGCTCGGGCATCGGCGAGGCGGCCGCCACCGCCTTCGCCGCGGACGGCGCCGAGGTCGTGGTCACCGGCCGCGACCGCGACCGGCTGGACGCCGCCGTCTCCCGGATGGGCGGCAAGACCACCGGTCACCGGCTGGACGCGGCCGACCCGGCCGCCCTCGCCGACTTCTTCGCCGCGGCCGGCACCGTGGACCACCTGGTCGTCGCGGTCAGCGGCGCGGCCGGCGCCGGCCCCTTCGCCGGGCTCGACCTGGCCGACCTCGCGACCGGCTTCGACGCCAAGTTCTGGCCGCAGGTGCGCGTCCTCCAGGCGGCGCTGCCGCACCTGCGCGAGGACGGCTCGGTCACCCTGATCACCGCCGCCTCGGCCCGTGCCGCCATCCCCGGCACCGCCGGACTGGCCGCCATCAACGGCGCCCTGGAGGCGATGGTCCCTCCGCTGGCCGTCGAGCTCGCCCCGCTGCGGGTCAACGCCGTCTCGCCTGGCGTGATCGACACCCCGTGGTGGGACCGCGTCCCGGCCGAGCAGCGGGCCGCGCTGTTCGAGGGCCTCGCCGCCACCACCCCGGTCGGCCGGGTCGGCCGCGCGGAGGACGTCGCCCGGGCGATCCACATGCTGGCCGCCAACAGCTTCGTCACGGGTGTGGTGTTCGACTGCACCGGTGGGGCCAACCTGCCCACCGGGCGCTGACCCGGGCGCCGACCCGGGCGCTGACCCGGGCGCTGACCCGGGCGCTGACCCGGGCACTGTCGCAGGTCACTCCTATGGTTCGACCGTGAACGCTCCCGACGTCATCCCCGTCAGCCACCGGCCCGACTACCGCACCGACACCATCGGTCGCTGGCAGGGCGGCCAGTTCTTCGCCTCGGCTCTCTGCCTCGGTGATGGCCGGTACTACGCCGCCCTGCACCGTTTCGACGTCACCGGCCGCCACCTCGACTCGCGGATACGCTCCACGGGCGAGGCGGCGGAGGCCAGGCGACTGCTGGCGGAGTGGCTCGACGCCCTGCCCGGTCGGGAGTACGGGGACATCGCGATCGCCCCGTTCGCCGTGCACGTCGACGGCGAGCTGTTCGGCCTGGTCCGCGAGGACTACGAGGAGGACGAGGTGGAGGAGGAGGACGAGCGGGTCCACTTCGAGCTGTACCCGGACGGCCTCGGCTTCGACGCCCCCTGGTGCGGCTGCTACGACACGTGAGCCGTCACCACTCCGCCACCCGGTAGTCCTTGAGGAACACCCCCGACACCGGGTCCCCGGCCTCGCCGCGGACGATCGGGTCGTAGACCCGGGCCGCGCCGTCCACGATGTCGAGCGGGGTGCGGAACCCCTGGGCGGCGAGTCGGGCCTTCTTCGGGGCCGGGTTCTCGTCGGTGATCCAGCCGGTGTCGACGGCGCACATGTGCACGCCCCGGGTGGCGAGTTCGGCCGCGCTGGTGCGGGTGAGCATGTTGAGCGCGGCCTTCGCCATGTTGGTGTGCGGATGCCGGGCGGTCTTGTTGCGGACGGCGAACCGGCCCTCCACCGCGGTGACGTTGACGATGTAACGGGCGGGGTGCGGCGAGGCCAGCAGCAGGGGCAGCAGCCGGTCGCAGAGCAGGGCGGGGGCCAGCGCGTTGACCAGCTGGGTCTCCAGCACCTCCGCCGGGTCGAGCGAACCCAGCGTGGCGGACCAGGAGTTGGCGGGGGCGAGGTCGGGCAGCAGCCCGGCCTCGTCCGTGAAGTCCAGCAACGACCCGGCTCCCGAAGGAAGTCGGGTGAGGCCGGTGGCCGGGCGGAACCCGGGGGCGTGGCTGATCGCCCGGCGGTCGGCGGCGGGCAGGGCGTCCTGCTCGCCCGCGGCCAGCAGCGCGTACGACCCGGGCGGGCGGCGCAGGGTCTGCGCGGCGTTGTTGACCAGGATGTCGAGCGGGCGCCCGTCGGCGCACAACCGCTCGGTCAGGCCGAGCACCTGGCGCGGGTCGCGGAGGTCGATGGCGACCACCGTCAGCCGGTCCCACCACTGCGCGCTGCCCTCGGCGGCGCGGAAGCGGCGGACGGTGTCCTGCGGGAAGCGGCTGGTGACGATCAGCTCGGCCCCGTCGCGCAGCATCATCAGGGCCAGCTGGAAACCGATCTTCACCCGCCCGCCGGTGAGCAGCGCCCGGCGCAGAGCATGTGGTAGAAGCCGTCGACCCGGCGGTAGGCCTGCTTGCAGACGTAGCACTTGCGCGGTATCCGCAGCTCGCCGGCCGGCTCGTCCGCCGCGGTCAGGGGCGCGTCCTCGCGGCGGGTCCGGCTGCCGGTCGCGGTGGTGGCGAGCAGCTCGGCGTCGGCCTGCCGGAGGGTCTGCCGGGCCTCCTGGCGGCGGCGCTTGCGGCTCTCCATGACGAAGGAGCTGAGCTGCCGCTCGGCGTGCAGCCGGGTGCGGTCGTGGGCGGGCAGGGCCCGAAGCCGGCCGAGGGTGCGGCTGAACGCGGCCAGTTCCTCGGCGCTGACGTGCGCCGTGCAGGCCGCGTCCTCGCAGGCCGGAGTGGTCGTGCTCAACTGGATGTGGTCGTCCCGGACCGTCATGTCCGCCCCCTCGTGCCGTACAGGTGGGAGGGACTGTAACGGACGGTCCGGGACGATGAGATGCCAATTTCCGCCGGTGGGCGGTAGGCGATGGGCTCAGCCCGCGTACTGGCCGAGGATCCTCGCGAACTCGTACGGCTGCTGAGGGATGTTGGTGCACTTGGACAGCCCGGTCAGCCGCAGCAGGCCTTGCACTCCTTGACCTGCACGTCGTCGATCACCGGACCGTACGCCCCGGCCACGGGCTTCCGGGAGTGGATCCGAAGGGACTTGACCTTGAGTGCACTCCAAGGTGAAAGCTGAAGGCGTTGACCACGCACCACCACGCGAACCACTGCGGCAACCACCACGGAAGCCGCGGAACCCAGATGGGAGCACCGCCATGCGCAACGCCTCGTTCGGTACCAGCGGCCCCGAGATCGGCGTCATCGGTCTCGGCTGCATGGGCATGACCTGGGCCTACGACGTGCAGAACCGGGACGACGAGAACTCGGTCCGGGTGATCCGGCAGGCACTGGACCTCGGCGTCGGCCTGATCGACACCGCCGACATGTACGGCCCGTACACCAACGAGGAGGTGGTCGGGGCCGCGCTGGCCGGCCCGTACCGGGAGCGCGCCTTCCTGGCCACCAAGGTGGGCATCGTGCCGGGCGGCGGGGGCCAGCAGGAGCGCAACGGCCGGCCCGAGCACGTGCGCCGCTCGATCGACGAGAGCCTGCGCCGGCTGGGCACCGACCACGTCGACCTCTACCAGCTGCACCGGGTCGACCCGGACGTCCCGATCGAGGAGACCTGGGGCGCGTTCGCCGAGGTCGTCGCGGCGGGCAAGGCCCGGAGCATCGGGCTCTCCGAGGCGACGCTGGAGGAGATCAAGCGGGCGCAGGCTGTGCACCCGGTGGCCTCGGTGCAGTCCGAGCTGTCGCTGTGGACCCGGGACGTGCTGGCCGAGGTGCTGCCGTACACCGAGGAGCAGGGCATCGCCTTCCTGCCGTTCTCGCCGCTCGGCCGCGGCTTCCTGACCGGCGGCATCACGTCCTTCGACGAGCTGCCCGCCGACGACTTCCGCCGCCGGCTGCCGCGCTTCCAGCAGGACGCGCTGAAGGCCAACCTGGAGCTGGTCGGGGCGGTCGGGGCGGTCGCCGAGCGGATCGGCGCCAGCCCCGCGCAGGTCGCGCTGGCCTGGGTGCTGGCGCAGGGCCGGTACGTCTTCCCGATCCCGGGCACCAGGACGCCGCGCTACCTCGTGGACAACGTGGGCGCGGCCGGGATCGAGCTCTCGGCGGCGGACCTGGCCGAGCTGGACGCGCTGCCGGCCGCGACCGGCGAGCGCTACTGACGGTGCGGTGGCGGAGTCAGCGCTCCAACACCCACACCAGCTGCCGTCCGGTCTCGCCCGGAGCCCGGACGGCGGCCTCGGCGATCCGCTCCAGCCGGTAGCCGAGCTTGCGCGGGACGGCCGCGCTGGCGCCGTTCGCCTGGTCGCAGCGGATCTCCACCCGGGTGATCCCGGGCAGCGCCAGCGCGGCCTCGGTCAGCGCCCCGGCCGCGGCGGTGGCGATGCCGCGGCCGACGTGCCCGGCGGCGACCCAGTAGCCGATCTCCAGCGCGCCCGGGCCGATCCGGCCGTGCAGGCCGAAGGCGCCGATCACGCCGCCGGGTTCGGTGTCCAGGCAGGCCAGGTACATGAAGTCGGTGCCGGCCTCCCAGGCGGCGGCGCCGGCCCGGGTCAGCTCGGCGGTCTGCGCCCGGGAGGGGGCCTCGGCCGCCCACTCCATCCAGGGCCGCAGGTGGTCCAGGTTGGCGCGGACGGCCCGGTTCAGTGCCTCCGTGTGGGTGCTGCGGCGGCGTCGCAGCCAGAGGCCGCCGGGCAGTCGCAGCCGTTCCGGCGGCCGTCCGGCGGTCACCTCCACCGCCGGCGGGGCGAGACCACAGGACCGTGGCTGTGCTGGGCTCATGACGGCGATTATGTCCTTGGCCAGGACCTGTCACCATCCGATATCCCTCCGGCGGCGGGCGCGCCCGGCCGCGCCCCGGCGCGTCAGAGCCGGACCATCACCTCGTCGAGCTCCTTGCGCCGCAGGTCCGGCACGCGCGCCCCCTCGGCCGGGTAGCCGACCGGGATCACGTACGCGGCGCGTTCCTCCGCCGGACGGTCGCACACCTCGTTGAGGAACTTCATCGGGCTCGGGGTGTGGGTGAGCGTGGCCAGCCCGGCCTGGTGCAGCGTGGCCAGCAGCAGCCCGACCGCGATCCCCACCGACTCCTTGGTGTAGTACGGGCGCGGCGAGTCGGGGCCCTTGTGCACCTCGAACACCACGATCACGGCCGGCGCGTCCTCCAGGAACGGCTTGCGCCAGTCGGTGCCGATCGGGGCGAGTGCGGCCAGCCACTCCGCCGAGGCCCGGTGGCCGTAGAACTCGCGCTCCTCGGCCTCGGCGGCCTCGCGCAGCCGCCGCTTGCGCTCCGGGTCGGTGATCACCACGAACCGCCAGGGCTGGACGTGCGCGCCGCTGGGCGCGGTGCCCGCCGTGCGGACCGCCCACTCGACGACCCCGTCCGGGATCGGGCGGGTGGAGTAGTCGCGGACGGTCCGGCGCTGCGCCATCACGTCGTGGAAGGACCTGCTGCGGGCCTCGGCCTCGTGGGCGGGCACCGTCATGGGGGCGAGCGGGACGGTCGGGTGGGGCGTCCCCGCCACGGCGCTGTCTGTGCTGTCAACCATGGCGGACAGCACAGCACATGACGGTCCCTCCGGGAAGAGGTAGAGACCAATCGCGGTTCAGTGGAGGGCTACAGCTCGTGCGCCCGCCCGTCCCGGACCTCGATCCGCCGGTTCACCGCCACCGTGTCCAGCATCCGCCGGTCGTGGGTGACCAGCAGCAGGGTGCCGGTGTACGAGCCGAGCGCGGACTCCAGCTGCTCGATCGCGGGCAGGTCCAGGTGGTTGGTGGGCTCGTCCAGCACCAGCAGGTTGACCCCGCGGGCCTGCAGCAGCGCCAGCGCGGCCCGGGTGCGCTCGCCGGGGGAGAGGGTGCCGGCCGGGCGCAGCACGTGCACCGCCTTGAGGCCGAACTTGGCCAGCAGGGTGCGCACGTCCTCCGGCGAGAGCTCCGGAACGGCGGCGGCGAAGGCCTCCACCAGCGGCTCCTCGCCGAGGAACAGTCCGCGCGCCTGGTCCACCTCGCCGACCACCACGCCGGAGCCCAGCGAGGCGCTGCCGCCGTCGAGTTCGAGCCGGCCGAGCAGGGCCGCCAGCAGCGTGGACTTGCCCGCGCCGTTGGCGCCGGTGATGGCGACCCGGTCGGCCCAGTCGATCTGGAGGTCCACCGGGCCGAAGGCGAAGTCGCCGCGCCGGGCGCTCGCCCCGCGCAGGGTGGCGACCAC
>NZ_JBHVFE010000480.1:0-6787 GCF_042801945.1 Kitasatospora sp. NPDC057542 | reverse complement strand
GGCTCACGCGCCGGTCAGTACTGGGTGGTGACGGTGACGCCGCTGAAGGCGGTCTTGCCGTAGAGGGTGATGTAGCGGTAGCCGGCCGTGGTGTTGGTGACGGTCACGGTCTGGGTGGTGCCGCTGTTCGTGGAGGAGGCGGCGTAGTCCGTGTTGGAGGCCCAGCGGTCCGGGCTGTAGTAGAGGTAGGCGGTCCCGGTGCCGCCGGTGGTGGAGACGGTCAGCGTGGTGGTGCCGGCCGGCATGTAGATGTACATCTGGTCCGAGCTTCCGGCGCCGGCGGAGCGGCCGGTGCGGAAGCAGTTGTAGTCCAGCTTCCGGGCGTCGGGGTCGGTGCAGGCCGCCGGTGCGGCCGGCGCGGTGACGGTGACGGTCCGGGTCGTGGTGGCCGTCTTGCCGTTGCTGTCGGTGACGGTGAGGGTGACGGTGTAGTTTCCGGCAGCGCGGTAGGACTTCGCCGGGGAGGCCGCGGTACCGGTGGTGCCGTCGCCGAAGTTCCAGGCCCAGCCGGTGATGCTGCCCTTGCCGGCGGTCTCGGTGGAGCGGTCGGTCAGCTGGACGTTGAGGTCCCGCACCGTGGCGTCGAAGGCCGCCTTCGGGGTGCCCGCGGTGAGGCAGGTGTCGGTGGCGCAGGTGTCGACCCACCTGGTGAAGTCGGCGTCGTAGGCGGTGCCGATGCCGTTGTAGTACGCGTAGGCGCGGGCGTAGTCGCCGGTGCGGAAGTAGCCGAGCATGGTCTGGACGACGCTCGGGTAGCGTTCGATCATGTAGCGGGCGGCCAGGTAGCCCCAGTGGTAGGTGCGGACGACGTCGCTGTTCAGGTACGTGCTCTGGAGCAGGGTGCTGAGCGCGTAGGTGTGCTTGGGGGCCAGAGAGACCGCGTTGAGGTCGGTGACGCCGCGGTAGGTGTAGGAGACGTACTCGGCGACGCCCTCGATCCACCACAGGTCGGGGACGCTGGTCTGCTGGGTGAAGTCGCCCTTCATGTCGTAGCGGGCGTCCAGGACGTGGGCGTACTCGTGGTTGAGGTTCCAGATCCGGGCGGTGAAGCCGTTCTCGTTCGGGTGCCGGTACATGAGGGAGACCGGCTGGTTGGCCGGGTCGCTCGGGGTCCCGGTCAGGGTGACCCCGCCGTTGTTGGTGTTCGCCTCGTACATCGCGCCGGCGTAGGTCTGGTAGTCGGCCTGGCTCGCGAAGACCACGAGTTGCACGGACGACTCGTACTGGCCGGGGATGGGGCCGTTGTCGCGGACGAGGCCGTGGAAGTACGCGTCCTCGCCCTTGAGGTCGGCGCAGACGGCGGCGAGTTCGGCCGCGGTGAGGTCCTGGGCCAGGACGGTGAGGGTGGCGTTGCAGGTCTGCCTGATCGGCAGCACGGCTTTGGTCAGCCGCTGCTTCAGGTCGCAGACGCCGTAGTAGGAGCACTGGTCCTTGTCGAAGAAGGCGGCCGTGTTGGCCGTGCCGACCCACAGCGGGGCGGTGGGGCCGGTCATCGACGAGCTGTCGAGCAGGGCCTTGGCCAGCGGGCGGATCCTGGCCTGGAACGCCGGGTACTTGACGAACCGGGTCAGCTCGATGCCGGCGTTGGAGACCAGGAAGCCGGGGTAGGTTCCGAGCAGGTCGTGGTGGGTGCGGGTGAACGCGTCGAGGGTGTCGACGATGCCCGGGTCCGCGGTCACCGCGTCGACGAAGGACTTGCTCTCGTGTCCCCGGTCCAGCGCGGAGAGGGCGCTGTTGACGTACGTGAGCAGGTTCTTCGAGCTGTCGTACGCGCTGGTGTAGCCGTTCAGCACCTGCCGGTAGGTGTTCAGGTAGCGGCCCTGCTGACCGGCGCTGTCGGTGAGGATGATGACGTCGTTGGCGACCTGGCCGTTCGCGTCGGTGACGTCCGCGGCGTGCGGGCCGGCCAGGAAGGCGTCGATGCCGCGCGTCACGGCGGCGGTCAGCGTCGCGTCGTAGGGGCCGACGTGCGCGAGGTCCTTGTCCTGCACGTAGTAGCCCGCGCGCAGGTACAGGACGACCTGCCAGGTGGCGGCGGAGTTGTCGCCGGGGTAGGAGGCGGCGGCGCTCTGGAAGGCGTCGGCCATCGTCGCCATCTGGCCCTGGCGGAACAGGGCCGAGGCGTACGGGCTTCCCGCGGTGTAGAACAGCGAGCCGATGCACTGGGGGGTCGAGGCCTTGACGTAGGACACCAGGGCGGCCCCGGTCCTGCCGGCGAAGTCGGCAGGGGTGCACGACTGGGCGGTGACCGGCTCCGCCGCGAGCGCGCGCGGTGCGGCCTTGGCCAGGCCCTTGTCCGGGCCGGTCTCCGCCGGCGCCGTGCCGGACAGCGGGTTGACCAGCGGCAGTTGCGCGGCCGTGAGCGGGCGGGACTGCGGAGCGGCGGGGCTCTCGGGATCGGCGAACGGACTGCCGGGAACCTCCGACGAGCTGCCGGAAGGCTGATGCGGGCTGGCAGCGACCGGTGCGGGGGTGACCGGCGTGGGGGCGGCCTGGCTCGGTCCGGCGGATATGCCGAGCAGGACGGTGCCTGCCGCGGCAGATGCGGCCAGCAGCCTGGACATACGTGAGAGCGGACGCATCGTCTATTCCTTTGTGGGGGAAACGCGAACGGAGCGCCACGGACGTGGGGACGTGGGAGGTATCCGAAGCGTGTGACGCACCGTCTCACAAGATCGGCGGGGCTATCAATAGGGTGTGACATGTCACCTGTCTCGGGTTCACCTCTGCCGAGAACGGCGGCCCTGGCACACCAGGGCCTGGCAGGCGAAGCGGTGCAGGCGAAGCGGTGCACCCGCAGGGCAACCGTCACGGGCCGCCCGCAGCTGGGCAGATCCGACGGATAGCGCAGGTAGGAGCCGTGCACCCGCTCCGACCACGTCCCGCAGTCCGGGCATGACGCACCCGGAGCAGCCACGCGGGCGGCGATCCGCACCACCGCACCGGACGCTTCGGCACCGAAGACCTCCGCCGGAGGCAGCGACGGGAACAGCAACTCGCCGAGCCACGACCACGATTGCGACACAGCCGCCGAATGTCGGCCAGCCAGGTGACTCGGCCGACCAGTTCTGGACGATCTCCAGGCCCCGCCACCGCCCAGGATCCGCCACCCAGTGTCACCGGTCACATAAGCCGAGCCAGACCCTACTTCACCCCGGTGAAAAACTCCCGCTCCGCCCTGGCTGACCATGGGCTACGACGTGCACATCACTCGGCGCGAGAACTGGTGGGATGAAGAGGAACAGGACATCAACGCGGCGGCATGGGAGGCCGTGGTCGCTGACGATCTCGGCCTCGCGATGGCCCCGATGTGGTGGACCGCCGGCCGGATCGTGTCCAAGAACCCGAGCAATGCGGTGATCGCGACGATGTGCCAGGTGGCGAAGGTGCTGAACGCGCGGGTTCAGGGCGACGACGGCGAGTACTACGACGCCTGACTCGTACGGCCACCGAGAGATGATCAAGGGTTGTGTCGACTCTTGAAGATCGTGCGGTGGCCGCGAGCCGTAGCGTAGACCCTGCTCGATGGCGGGCCTTGTTCGACCAGGCCGTGGCTCGGATCGCGGGCGTGTTCGGGCGGGTGGAACCTCGCGCCACCGCCCGCGCCTATCTGCTCGGGTTGCTGTCCGGCAGCGAGCGCAAGAACTGCTGGCAGCTCGCGGAGCACGCAGGCCACGCCCGTCCCGGACCGATGCAGCGGCTGCTGCGGACTGCCCGCTGGGATGTGGCCGAGGTGCGCGACGAGGTCCACCGCTACGTCCTGGACCACCTCGGTACCGGTGACGGGGTTCTGGTCGTGGACGAGACCGGCTTCCTGAAGAAGGGCCGCGGTTCGGCAGGCGTCCAGCGGCAGTACACCGGAACCGCCGGACGCATCGAGAACAGCCAGGTCGGCGTCTTCCTCGCCTACACCTCCGGCAGGGGACGAGCGTTGATCGACCGTCGGCTCAACCTGCCCGAGCACACCTGGTGCCAGGACGCCGAACGACGCCGCAAGGCCGGAGTGCCCGACGACATCGTCTTCGCGACCAAGCCCCGGCTCGCCCTGCAGATGATCGTGGCGGCGCTGGATGCCGGAGTGAGCACATCGTGGGTAACCGGCGACGAGGCCTACGGCCAGGACCCCGGCCTGCGGGCCGGACTGGAGGCCCGCGAAGTCGGCTACGTGCTGGCGGTCTCCTGCGCGACCAAGGTGCGGATCAACCAGGGCCGCACCGCGATCCGCGCGGACGGGGCTGCTGATCGCCTGCCCGCCTCAGTCTGGCACCGGCAAAGCGCCGGTCCCGGGGCCAAGGGTCCCCGCTACTACGACTGGGCCTGGGTGCACATCGGTACCGGCGACCACCGTCACCTGCTGATCCGCCGCAACCCCACCACCAACGAACTCGCCTTCTACCTGTGCTGGTCACCCCAGATCGTCCCGCTGTCCGAACTCGTACGAGTCGCCGGCACCCGCTGGTGCATCGAAGAATGCTTCCAGGCGGCCAAGGGCCAGGTCGGCCTGGACCACTACCAAGTCCGGAACTGGACCGCCTGGCACCGGCACGTCACCCTGGCCATGCTCGCCCTCGCGTTCCTGGCCATCGCCGTTCAGGACGCGCGGCCGACCAGACCTGCGGATCCGAACCGCCCGGCCCGAAGCCGAGAGTTGGTCGACCTGACCGTCCCGGAAATCCGCCGCTTGATTGGCACGCTGTTCAGCCCCGTCATGTCCCTGCGTGCACTCCTGCACTGGTCGAACTGGCGCAGAAGCCACCAAGCTTCGGCACGTCGCAGCCACTACCGGCGGCGACTCTCCGTCCCCGCAGGCACGTAGATCGCGAAGTCGCACTGGAGTACTAGGCGGGCGAGTTGCCGCAGCGCGTGGTACACCAGGAGCATCCCGCGGACCTCCACCACGCGGGGCACCGCCCGGCCGTCCGCCGGCTCCGTGGTGTGCGGGAAGAAGACGACATCCTTCGATCACTGGCGCAGCAGCAGCGCTTGGTGGACCGCGCCGCGGTGGGTGCCCAGAACGCCGAGCGGATGGTCGCGAACTCGTAGCCGTGGCAGTACAGGCAGTGCAGCACGTCATGGCCCCAGCGATGGGCAAGGCCGGGCAGTGCGCGCGGCCGTGGTCCCGGTGCACCACACTCAGGCCACCGAAAGCCGAAGGACGTTCGGTGCCGCACGGCAGCGACTGCGGTCGGCGCAATCACGTTTTCCCGGAAATGGCAACAAGGCTTGCTCCCGTCGTGGCGCCGCTTGCAGCCTGGCAGCGGAGGTGGTCGCCATGGGCGACGTGACGAATCGCGGGACGAACAATGTGATGAACAGCCTGCCGGATGGCTGGGGGAAGGATGACTCCGACCACGACGACGTGGTGGCGGCAGAGTGCGTCGGCGGCGTGGAGATCCGCGCGATCGCCGAAGGCGAGATCGCGGAGTGGGACAGGGCTTTCAGGCTCGGGTTCCTGCGTCCGCACGTGGGGAGCGCCGAGGAGTCCTGGCGGCTCCGCTACGAGCCCGGGCGGCTGCTCGCCGCGGTGGACGGCGGCCGGCACGTCGCCACCTTCCGGAGCTTCGACGTCGAACTGACGGTGCCCGGCGGGGCCACCGTACAAGCGGACGCGGTCACGAACGTCACGGTGAGCGCCACCCACCGCTGGCGCGGGCTGCTCAGCCGGATGATGTCCCGGGACCTCTCCGCTGCCCGCGAGCGCGGGGTACCGGTCGCCATCCTGATCGCCGCCGAGTACAACATCTACGGCCGCTTCGGCTTCGGCCCGGCCACCCGGGGTCACGGCTGGAACATTGACCTGCATCGCACCCGCGGCCTGCGCGAGGGCCTGCCCACCGTGCCCGGCGGCCGGATCGACTTCCTCACCACGGAGGAGCTGCGCAAGGTCGGCCCCGAACTGCACGACCACTGGCGACTCGGCCAGCCCGGCGCCATCGCCCGCGACGAGTTCTGGTGGAAGCTCTCCACCGGTGAGATCACGGTGCCAGGCTTCGGCGACTGGAAAGAGCCCTTCGCGGCCCTCCACCGGGACGCCGAGGGCAACGCCACGGGTCTGGTCGTCTACCGGATCGACACCAGCTGGGACGGCAGCTACCCGAACTCCACCCTCACCGTCGTCGACTTCCTCGCCCACGACCGCGCCACCGCCACCGCGCTGTGGCGGTTCGTCCTCTCCGTCGACTGGGTGCGCACGGTCGTCGCCGAGAACATCGGCCCGGACGACCCGCTCCCGCTGCTGCTCCAGGACCCGCGCGCCGCCACCCCGCACGTGGACAACGCCGACTTCACTTGGCTACGGGTGCTCGACGTCGAAGCCGCCTTCAATGCACGGACCTACGGCGCGCCCGGCCGGATCGTCCTGGAGGTCGAGGACCGCGACGGTTACGCCGCCGGACGGTGGGCCATCGAGACCACAGCCGACGGCACCGGCCACTGCGCCCGCACCACCGACCAGGGCGACCTCGCACTCGACGCCTCCGCACTCGGCACCCTCTACCTCGGCGGCGAAACCGTCCCGCGACTGGCCGCCGCCTCCCTCGTCACCGAACTGCGACCGGCCGCGGCCACAGCCGCTGACCTGCTGCTACGCACCCCGCTGCTCGCCTGGAACCCGGACAGCTTCTAATACTGCAACCGCACTTGGTCGTGGTTGACTTGGCGAGTGATTGATCTTGGAGTGGGGCAGGTCGAGAAGTGGAAGGCGGCGCTGGCGGGGTTGCACGCCCGCTTCGCGTCGCGCTTCACCAGATCGGAGCCGCGCGGGCGGGCGCTGGAGTACATGGCGGGA
>NZ_JBHVFE010000479.1:0-6791 GCF_042801945.1 Kitasatospora sp. NPDC057542 | reverse complement strand
GGCGACGCCGAGGTAGGAGGCGACGGAGAGCGGGGTGATCCCGTGGGCGGTGAACTCCCGCCGGGCGCTTCGCAGTTCCTCGGCCGTCATGGCAGGGTGCACCGGTTCGCCGGGCGCGCACCGCAGTTCGAGCCCCTGCCAGTGGTGCGCGGCCGCCAGGCGGAGGACCTCGGTGAGCGGGCGGCCGGGCAGGCCCAGGGTGGAGAGGGCGAGTCGCATGGTGGTCAGTCCTCCCGGCGGACGGCGACGGAGCCGGTGGCGAGCAGGGCGGTGTGCCGCCCGCCGTCCGGCCAGCGGACGTGGAGCAGGTGGCCTTCCGGGGCCCGCTCGGTGCGGACCTCGACGGCCGCACGGGGCGGCCGAACCGGGCCCCGGTCGAGCCGTGCGGTGCTGACGAACAACGCGGCCGCGTCGGCGACCCGCCCGGCGACGCGGGGCACCGCGCCGATGGCGCCGAAGGCGGTGCCCGAGGGCAGCGGGTCGGTGCCGGCCGTGGTGAAGCCGTCCGCGCAGCGCAGCAGCGAGACGAGCCGCAGGCCGTCCGGCCCGGTGGCGGTGGCGGTGGCGGTGGCGGTGGCGGTGGCGGTGACGTCCGGCCCGTCCACGGCGGTCTCGACGGAGTCGCCCGCCACGGCCCAGCCGCTCTGCCGGACCTCGGTGCCCGGTTCGGCCCCGGCGACCAGGTGGGCGTGCACCTCCTCGGCCCCGGCCGCGAGGACGAGCGAGGTCACGACGATCCCGGGGAGCTCCGCGCCGCCCGCCCTGGGCCGGTGCTCGGAGGCGGCCCAGCCGTCGCCGGTGCCGAGCGGCCGGATCCGGCCGCGCTCGGTGAGCGTGCCGCCGACCACCAGGCCGAGGTGGTTGTCCGGTGGTCCGTCCAGCACCGGTCCGGTCGCGGTGGAGTGGGCGAGGCGTGCGTAGAGCGGGTCGTCGGGCAGCACCTCGTGCGCAGGCTGGTCGTCGCTGCCGTGGTTGTGCAGCCGGACGAGGCCGTCGGAGGCGGTGGACTGGATCAGCCAGCCGGGCCGGGGGAGCGGCCGGACGGCGTCGCCGAGTTCCGCGGGCCCGGGCTGCTCGACGGCCGTCCACACCGGGTGGTCCGGTGGCAGCAGCAGCCCGAGGAAGCCCTTGCTCGCCCAGTACGGGGAGGCGGGGCCGGAGTACGGCTGGACCATCGGCGGGTACGGCCCGTGCCAGCCGGAGGTGAGCAGGCCCTCGGCGTCGAGTGCGCCGCGGTCGAGGAAGTACCGCAGGGCGCCGGAGGCGAGGCGGCGGGTGGTGCCCGGGGACAGCGGGGTGCTCCCGCAGAGCGCTCCGGCCCACAGCGGGGCCGCGGCGGCGAAGCGGTAGGTGAGCGAGCGGCCCTGGTGGACGGGGGCGCCGTCGGCACCGAAGGTGCGCGCGGAGGCGTCGAGGTGGGCGGCGAGCCGGCCGCCGTACACGTCGAGCAGGTGCCGGTCGCCGCCCAGGTGGGCGTGGAGGACGGGGTAGAGGTGGAAGGCCCAGCCGTTGTAGTGGTCGAAGGCGCGTGGGCGTCCGTCGGTGTACCAGCCGTCGCCCAGGTACCAGGACTCGATCTTCGCCAGGCCGCGTTCCACGGCCCGCTCCGCGGCCACGCGGTCGATGCCCGCCTCGGCGAGGAAGCCGCCGACGGTGAGGGGGAAGAGCCACCAGTTGTTGTCCACCGGCGCTTGGCGGAGGGCGCGGGCCAGCCAGGCGCCGGCCCGTTCGCGCACGTCCTCGTCCAGATGGTCCCAGAGCCAGGGGCGGGTGATCCGCAGGGCCAGGGCGATCGAGGCGGCCTCGACCATGGCCTGGCCCCGGTCGGTGATCACCGGCCAGGAGACGGGGTCGGCGTCGGTGAGGGCACGTTCGATGGTCGGGCGGCGGGTGCCTGCGGCGAGCCCCTCGGCGTAGGCCGGGAGCAGGCCGTGGGGGTCGTCGCCGCCGGCGCCCGCGATGCGGAAGGCGGCCAGCAGGAAGGTCCGGGCGTACCCTTCCAGCCCGTCCGAGCGGGGGCCCGACCAGCTGGGGCGGTCGCCCGGCAGCCCGATCAGCGCGTGCTCGGGGCCCGCGTGGCGGCGGACGGCGGCCAGCAGGCCGTCCGCGGCGGCCTCCCAGTGGGCCCTGGTCCAGCCGGTGGCAGGGCTGAGCGAGCGGTTTTCGGGCGGTAGCTCGATCGGGGGCATGCCGGGGGCTCCTCGGTCGGGACGGGGGGATCGTATCCGGGAACAACCCAGATCGATCGCCCATGATATTGATCAAATGATCCGAGTGGACGGGGGTAAATATCACGGAAAGGGCGCTTTACCGTAAAGAAGCCCGAACATCGCCGGGGTCTGCCAGATCGAAACGGATCATTTGATCCAGAACCCTTGACTTCGATCGAAGTGCGGTCCCAGGATGGCCACACCCCGCACACCCCCTCCAACGGGAGACGAGCCATGCCCACCACCCCCACCCGCGTCCGCAGAGCCCCCCGTCTGGCCGCCGCCCTCGTCGCGTCCGCCCTCTGCGTGACGTCCCTCGCGGCCTGCGGCAGCGATTCGTCGAGCGGTGGCTCCGACGACGGCAAGCCCGTCGCCCTCACCTTCTGGGGCTGGGCCAAGGGCACCAAGGAGGTCGTGGCCGCCTTCAACGCCTCCCATCCGGGCATCCAGGTGACCTACGAGGAGATCCCCGCCGGTGTCGCCGGCGGCTACGCGAAGATCTCCAACGCGGTCAAGGCGGGCAACGCGCCCGACGTGTTCAACGTCGAGTACTCGCAGCTGCCGGACTTCGTCAGCCAGGGCGCCGTGCAGGACATCGGCAAGCTCGTCACGGACGACGTCAAGTCCAAGTACCTGAACCAGGCCCTGGACCTGACCACCCTCGGCGGCAGCACCTGGGCCCTGCCGCTGGACGCCTCGCCGCAGGCCTTCTACTACCGCAAGGACCTCTTCGACAAGGCCGGCATCACCGCGCCGAAGACCTGGGACGAGTTCCGCACCGCCGCCCAGAAGCTGAAGGAGGCCCAGCCGGACGCCCGGATCGCCACCTTCTTCCCCGACGACCCGACCACCTTCGAGGCCATGGCCTGGCAGGCCGACGCCCACTGGTTCAAGAGCTCGGGCGACGCGTGGAAGGTCGACGCCACCGGCCCGGAGACCAAGAAGGCCGGCGACTACTGGCAGCAGCTGATCAACGACGACCTCGTCCGGGTCATGCCGTCCTTCAGCCAGCAGTGGACGGCCTCCCTGCAGAAGGGCGAGACGGCCGGCTACCTCGGTGCCTCCTGGGGCGGCGGCGTGCTCAAGGGCACCGTCCCCGACGCCTCCGGCAAGTGGGCCGTCGCCCCCGTCCCCACCTGGGACGGCAACCCCGCCAGCGGCATGGTCGGCGGCACCACCTTCGCGGTCTCCAAGAACAGCAAGAAGGCCAAGGCCGCGGTGGAGTTCGCCACCTGGGCCACCACCACGCCCGAGGGCTTCAGCGCCCGCATCGCCTCCGGCACCTCCTCGGCCTACCCGGCCGCGCCGGCCCTGGTGCCCGTCGCCCAGGGCGCCTTCAAGACGGACTTCTACGGCGGCCAGGACGTCTACGCGATCTACGCCGACGCCGCCAAGTCCATCAAGCCCGGCTGGCAGTGGGGTCCGGCCATGGGCGCCACCAACACCTCCCTCAAGGACGCCTTCGGCAAGCTCACCCAGGGCGGCACCATCCAGTCCGCCGTGGACGCCGCCCAGCAGGCCACCGTCGCCGAGCTGAAGAACCGCGGAATCAAGGTCGCCCAGTGACCACCGCTCCAACCGACCGCGCCGTCCGTACCGCGCCCGCCCGCTCCACCAGCAGGCGGCGCCGGTACGGGCGGTACGGCGCGCCCGCCCTGCTCCTCGCGCCGTTCCTGATCCTCTTCACCGCCTGCACGCTCGTCCCGATCGGGTACGCCGTCTACCTCAGCCTCTACACCGAGCACCGCTCCGGCCTCGGCTTCGGCGGCGTCGAGACGGTCTTCACCGGCCTCGGCAACTACACCCGCGCCCTCGGTGACCAGGCCTACCGGGACGGCTTCCAGACCACGGCCCTGTACTGCCTGCTGTACATCCCGCTGATGGTCGGCCTCTCCCTGGGCTTCGCGCTGCTGCTGAACTCCACGCTGGCCCGTGCCCGCCGTTTCTTCCAGCTCGCGCTGTTCCTGCCGCACGCGGTGCCCGGCATCATCGCCGCCCTGATCTGGATGTACCTGTACACCCCCGGCATCAGCCCCGTCATCGAGGCGCTGAACTCCGCGGGCACCAGCCCCGACCTGCTCGGCAACCCGCTGCCCGCCGTGGTCAACATCGCGCTCTGGGAGTGGGTCGGCTACAACACCGTCATCTTCTACGCCGCGCTCCAGGCCGTCCCGCGCGAGGTGCTGGAGGCCGCCGTCGTGGACGGCGCCGGCCCGCTGCGCACCGTCCTCAGCATCAAGATCCCGCTGATCCGCGCCTCGGTCGTGATGGTCGGCCTGTTCACCGTGATCGGCTCCCTCCAGCTGTTCACCGAACCGATGATCCTGCACGGTGCCTCACCCGGCGTCGTCAGCACCTGGACCCCCAACATGTACGCCTACACTGCCGCCTTCGACCGCGGCGACTACGGCCTCGCCGCCGCCTCCTCGGTGCTGCTCGCCATCACCGCGGCCGTCCTGTCCTTCCTCGTCACCTGGGCGACCCGCACCCGCCCCGCCCGCCGGACGGAGGCCTCGGCATGACCACCCTCGCCCCCGAACGCGACACCCGCGGGCGCCCGCGCGCCCCCAGGGCCGGCCGGGACAGCGCGCCGCGCACGCCCTGGACGCTGTCCAAGGCCGCCGTCAACGGCGCCCTCGTGCTCGCGGCCGCCTACACGCTGCTGCCGCTCGGCTGGCTGCTCACCGCCGCCGCCAAGAACACCGGAGACCTCCTCGGCGGTCACAGCCTCACGCCGTCCAACTGGAACCTCGGCGCCAACCTGCACGCCCTCGCCACCACCGGCGACGGCATCTACTTCCGCTGGTACCTCAACTCGCTGCTCTACGCGGGCATCGGGGCCCTGCTCTGCGCCCTCATCTGCGTCTGTGCCGGCTACGCCTTCCACGTGTACGGCTTCCGCGGCAAGGAGCAGTTGTTCGGGCTGGTCCTGCTCGGCGTGCTGGTGCCGACCACGGCCCTGGCCCTGCCGATGTACCTGCTCGCCTCCGAACTCGGCCTCGCCAACACCTTCTGGGCGGTCTTCCTGCCCTCCCTGGTGAACCCCTTCGGCGTCTACCTCTCCCGCGTGTTCTGCGCCGGCTACATCCCCGGCGAGGTGCTGGAGGCCGCCCGCACGGACGGCGCGAGCGAGTTGCGCGCCTTCTGGTCGATCGGGCTCAGGATGGTCATGCCCGGCTTCGTCACCGTGTTCCTGTTCCAGTTCACCGCGATCTGGAACAACTTCTTCCTGCCGCTGGTGATGCTCTCCGACAACCGGCTCTTCCCGGTCAGCCTCGGCCTCTACTCGTGGAACACCCAGACCCACGCGTTCCCCGAGTTCTACCCGCTGGTCGTCACCGGCTCGCTGCTGGCCGTCGTGCCGCTGGTCGTCGCCTTCGTCGCCCTCCAGCGCCACTGGAAGGCCGGCCTGACCGCGGGAAGCGTCAAGTGACCCACCAGACAGCAAGCTCCACGACCGCGCCGGAGAACCACGTGTCCAACCCGCCGAACCCGACTGCCGTGAACGGGAGTTCACCCGCCTCGCCGCGCCGGCGCCCGCGCGCCCTGCTGGCCATGACCCCGGACCTCGTCGGCCGGCTGGTCGACGACGAGACCATGGACCGGCTCACCACCCTCGCCGAACTCGATCCCGTGTTCGTCGTCGACGACTTCACCACCCCGGAGGCGGCCGCCGTGCTCGCCGAGACCGAGGTGATCGTCAGCAGCTGGGGCTGCCCGCCGCTCGACGAGGCCGTCCTCGCCGCCGCGCCCCGGCTGCGCGCCGTCGTCCACGCCGCCGGATCGGTCAAGCACCATGTCACCGAGGCCTGTTGGGAGCGCGGCATCCAGGTCTCCTCGGCCGCCTGGGCCAACGCCCTGCCCGTCGCCGAGTACACCGTCGCCAACGTGCTGTTCGCCAACAAGCAGGTGCTGCGGCTCAGCGCCGACTACCGCGAGCGGCGGGCCCCGCACGACTGGCAGGCCGCCTACCCCGAGGCCGGCAACTACCGGCGCACCACGGGCATCGTCGGCGCGTCCCGGATCGGGCGGCGCGTCCTCGAACTGCTCCGCCCCTTCGACCTGGACCTGCTGCTCCACGACCCGTACGTGGACGAGGCCGAGGCGGCCGCGCTGGGCGCCCGCGCGGTGACGCTCGACGAACTGTGCGAGCGCAGCGACGTGGTGAGCGTGCACGCGCCCGAACTGCCCGGCACCCGGCACATGATCGACCGCCGCAGGCTCGCCCTGATGCGCGACGGGGCGACGCTGGTGAACACCTCGCGCGGGTCGCTGATCGACCAGGACGCCCTGGTCGAGGAGCTGGTCTCGGGCCGCCTCAACGCCGTCCTGGACGTCACCGTCCCGGAGGTGCTGCCCGAAGACTCGCCGCTCTACGACCTGCCCAACGTCCTGCTCACCCCGCACGTCGCCGGTTCGCTCGGCGGCGAGCTGCGGCGGATGGCGGCCGCGGCGGCGGACGAGCTGGCCCGCTACGCGAACGGCAGCCCCTTCACCCACCCGGTGCTGCGCGGCGATCTGGACCGCACCGCCTGACCGGGCGAGAGCCCCCGTCCGGCGGTGCGCCGAGGGCCGTGGGAG
>NZ_JBHVFE010000478.1:0-6817 GCF_042801945.1 Kitasatospora sp. NPDC057542 | reverse complement strand
GTGCGTGAAGGCACTCCCCGGCCCGTTGTCCTTGTGCGCGGCGCGCGGCGGCTACTTGCCGGCGATCAGCGACAGCCCGTAGAGGACGGCCCCGCCGCACAGCGCGAAGCAGACGTACGCGCCGGCCAGGGCGAGCCTGCCGCCGCCCGGGGCCCCGGCGCCCCCGCCCTCACGGGCGGCGCTCACCGCGGCCTCGCGGCGGGACAGCGCCAGGATGCCGAGCGCGAACACGGCGACCACGGCGACGGTGATGCCGAAGCTGACCCCGGCGGTCTGGGCCAGGGCGTTCCACTTGATGTGCATGGTGAGTGCTCCTCAGCCGGCGGCGCTCAGGCCGCGACCGTGGTCGAGGCGGGGGTGGGGGCGTTCGTGGTACCGGCCGGTGCGACCTCGACCGGAGTGACGTCGTTGACGTTGTCCGCGCCGACCGGCTGGCGGCGGGAGATCAGCCACATCGCACCCGCGCCGGCCACCAGCACGGCGCCGACCAGCGCGACGCCCCAGCTGCCCTGCTCGGCCAACAGGGCCGCGCCGCCGGAGACCACGGCGGCGGCCGGCAGGGTCAGGCCCCAGGTGTAGACCATGCGGCGGACCATGCTCCAGCGCAGCTCGCCCTTCGGGCCGCCGAGGCCGGCGCCCATGATGCCGCCGGAGCAGACCTGGGTGGTGGAGAGGCCGAAGCCCATGTGCGAGGACGTCAGGATGACGGTCGCGGCGGCCGACTCGGAGGCGAAGCCCTGCGGCGGGCGGATGTCCGCCAGGCCCTTGCCCATCGAGCGGATGATCCGCCAGCCGCCCATGTAGGTGCCGAGCGCGATCGCGCCGCCCGCGGAGACGATCACCCAGGTGGGGGGCAGCGCGCCGTGCGGCAGGGCGCCCACCGAGACCAGGGTCAGGGTGATGATGCCCATCGTCTTCTGGGCGTCGTTGGTGCCGTGCGCGAGCGAGATCAGCGAGGAGGAGAACACCTGGCCGGTCTTGAAGCCCTTCTCGGTGGCCGCGGCGTCGCCCTTGCGGGTGATCACGTAGGCCAGCTTGGTGGCGCCCCAGGAGGCCAGGCCGGCGACGAACGGCGAGGCGACGGCCGGGATGAGGATCTTGGTGATCACGGTGTCGAAGTTGACGCCGTTCATGCCGACGCCGACGATCGTGGCGCCGATCAGGCCGCCGTACAGGGCGTGCGAGGAGCTGGACGGCAGGCCGCGCAGCCAGGTCAGCAGGTTCCAGAGGATCGCGCCGGCCAGGGCGGCGAAGATGATCTCGGGATGGACGCCGGCCTTCTCGTTGACGATGCCGCCGGAGATGGTGGTGGCGACCTTCACGGACAGGAACGCGCCCGCGAAGTTGAGCAGGGCCGCGATGGTGACCGCGACCTTCGGACGAAGGGCTCCGGTCGCGATCGCGGTGGCGGCCGCGTTGGCGGTGTCGTGGAACCCGTTGGTGAAGTCGAAGGCGAGCGCCGTGATGATCACAACGGCCACCAGGAACGAGATGTGTTCCATACCCAAACAATCGTCGTAGTTGTCGCACGGACGTTGATGACGTCGCGACCGTAGGTCTGTTTGGTAAACGGAAGGTGAACTGGATCGGGAATCGTGGTTCCGGCGGTTGACTCCCGGTGACCATTGGCTTTCATCGGAGTGACCTGGGGCGCGCTGAACTGGACGTTAGCGAAGAACATGCCGGTTCGACCCGGTTTGCTGAGAGCTGTCTCACAGATCAATCGAGAATTAACCTCCCGGTCCGCACGCGCCCTGTTTCCGGCGAGTAACCCGTGGGAGGATCTGCGGGATCCGGGAAGCCGGGACAGGGGCAGTGCGCGGCGGGGAGGACCAGGCCATGGGCGGGGCGGCACAGAGAGCGGAGACGGCACGCGTACGGCCCTGGGTGCGGGCGGCGCTGCGCTGCGGAGCCGTCCTCGCGGCCGCGGCACTCGCACTGCCCGCGGGCGCGCAGGCCGCCTGGGCCGCACCCGACCCGGGGGCCGGCCAGAGCGTCGCCGGCGGTGACCCGCTCGCTGCCGCCAAGGCCACCCTCGGCCCGATGCTCGACCGGCTGCACGCGCTCTACCAGGGCGCCGAGGCCGCCACCGAGCAGTACAACGGCGCCGTCGCCAAGGTGACGGAGCAGCAGGCCTCGCTCACCGACCTCCAGGGCCGGCTGGACCGCCAGCAGAAGCAGGTCGACGCGGGCACCGACATCGCCTCGCAGCTCGCCGCCGCGCAGTACCGCAACGGGGCCGCCTCCGCGTACGCCGAGCTGCTGCTCTCCAAGGACCCGTACGAGGCGGTCGTCATCGCCGAGCTGCTCGCGTCGGCCAGCCGCTCGCAGTCGGAGTTCCTGGACAGGCTGAAGAGCGACCGGGACGCGCTGGACGGGTTGAAGAAGCAGACCGAGGAGGCGCTGAACACCTCCCGGACGCTGGTCGCCGAGCAGGACGCGGCCAAGGCCAAGGCGGCCGCCGACCTCGCCGCGGTCGAGCAGATGGTCTCCTCGCTGACCGGCGCCCAGCGGGCCGAGCTGGAGCAGCTGGAGAAGACCAAGGCGGACGAGGCGCAGCTCGCGTTCCTCGCCTCCGGGGCGCTCGGCAAGGGGGAGCGCACGCCCTCCCTGCAGGGCCGCGGGGCCATCGCCTTCGCGCTGGCGCAGCTGGGCAAGCCGTACCTGTGGGGCGGCACCGGCCCGGCCTCCTACGACTGCTCGGGCCTCACCTCGCAGGCCTGGCTGCACGCGGGCAGGCCGATCCCGCGCACCAGCCAGGAGCAGTGGGCGCAGCTGCCGCACGTGGCGCTCAACCAGCTGCGGCCCGGCGACCTGGTGGTGTACTTCCAGGACGCCTCGCACGTCGGGATGTACATCGGCGGCGGGCTGGTCGTGCAGGCGCCGCGGCCCGGGGCGTTCATCAAGATCTCGCCGGTCGGCTCGATGCCGATCCTCGGGGCCGTCCGGCCGGACCCGTCCGGCGCGGCCGACGACGCCGGCGGCGCGTGGAAGGTGCCCGACCTCCCGACGGGCTGGGACTCCGTCACGCCGATCTCGCCGAGCCCGGCCAACCAGGCGCCGGCCACGCCGGCCCCGGGTGGAGCGGTGACGCCGCCGACCGTGCCGGGTACGCCGACCGGGACGCCGGGCACGCCGACCGACCCGGGGACGCCGTCCGGCGGCACGCCGACCCCGACGCCGACCGGGACGCCGACCGAGCCGGGCACGCCGACCCCGACGCCGACCGGGACGCCGGGCACCCCGAGCGGGACCGGCACGCCCACCCCGACCGGGACGGGCACCCCGACGGGGAACCCGAGCGGCACCGGTTCGGCGACCGCCTCGGCCCCGGGCAGCGCCACGGCCACGCTGCCGCTCGGCACGCCGACGCACTGATGAGGCCATGCGGAGGCCGCCCCACGTCCGGTGACGTGGGGCGGCCTCCGCGCTGTCCGGGGCCGGGCGGCCGGCGGGGTGTGCTCCGGGCGGCTACTCGCCGCTGTCGGGGGCGAAGCGGATCACGACGGCCTTGGAGGTGGGGGTGTTGCTGATGTCGGCGGTGGAGTCGAGCGGCACCAGGACGTTGGTCTCGGGGTAGTAGGCCGCCGCGCCACCGCGGGCGACGGGGTAGTGGACGACCCGGAAGTGCGGGGCGCGGCGCTCCACGCCGTCGCTCCACTCGCTGACCAGGTCGACGTACCGGCCGTCGACGAGCCCGAGTTCGTCGGCGTCGGCGGGGTTGACCAGGACCACCCGGCGGCCGCCCTTGATGCCGCGGTAGCGGTCGTCGAGGCCGTAGACGGTGGTGTTGTACTGGTCGTGCGAGCGCAGGGTCTGGAGCAGCAGCCGGCCCGGCGGGACCTCGGGGGCGGTCAGCGGGTTGACGGAGAAGTTGGCCTTGCCGGTCGCGGTCGGGAAGGTGCGGGAGTCCCGGGGGCCGTGCGGCAGGGTGAAGCCGCCGGGGCGGCGGACCTTGTCGTTGTAGTCCTCGAAGCCCGGGACGACGCGGGCGATCCGGTCCCGCAGGGTGTCGTAGTCGGTGGCGAAGTCCTCCCACGGCACGGTGTCCTGCGGTCCGAGCACGGTGCGGGCGAGCCGGCAGACGATCGCGGTCTCGGAGAGCAGGCCGGGCGCCGGCGGGCGCAGGCCGCCGCGCGAGGCGTGCACCTGGCCCATCGAGTCCTCGACGCTGACGAACTGGGCGCCGCGCGCGGTGACGTCCCGGTCGGTGCGGCCCAGGGTCGGCAGGATCAGGGCGCGGGCGCCGGTGACCACGTGCGAGCGGTTGAGCTTGGTGGAGACGTGGACGGTCAGCCGGCAGCGGCGCATCGCGGCCTCGGTGACCTCGGTGTCCGGGGTGGCCGCGACGAAGTTGCCGCCCATCGCGAAGAAGACCCCGACCTTGCCGTCGCGCATCGCGCGAATGGTGTCCACCGCGTCGAGGCCGTGCTCGCGCGGCGGCTCGAAGCCGAACTCCCCGCCCAGTGCGTCCAGGAAGGCGGTGGTGGGGCGCTCGAAGATGCCCATCGTCCGGTCGCCCTGGACGTTGCTGTGTCCGCGCACCGGGCAGACCCCGGCGCCGGGGCGGCCGACGTTGCCGCGCAGCAGCAGGAAGTTGACCACCTCGCGGATGGTCGGCACGGCGTGCTTGTGCTGGGTGAGGCCCATCGCCCAGCAGACGATGATCTTCTTCGAGCCCAGCACCAGCCGGCCGAGCTCCTCGATCTGCTCCCAGGGCAGGCCGGTCGCGGCGAGCACCTCGTCGCGGTCGGTCTTCCGCGCCTGGGCCTCGAACTCCTCGAAGCCGTGGCAGTGTTCGGCGACGAAGGCGCGGTCGACGCCGTCCTGCTCCAGGACGATCCGGTTCAGCGCGCGGAACAGCGCGAGGTCGCCGCCGAGGCGGATCTGCAGGAAGAGGTCGGTCAGCTTGGTGCCGTGGCCGACCAGGCCGCGCGCGTGCTGCGGGTTCTTGAACCGCTCCAGGCCCGCCTCCGGCAGCGGGTTGACGCTGACGATGGTGGCGCCGGCCCGCTTGGCGCGCTCCAGCGCGGAGAGCATCCGGGGGTGGTTGGTGCCCGGGTTCTGACCGGCCACGATGATCAGGTCGGCCTGGTAGAGGTCCTTCAGGCCGACGCTGCCCTTGCCGACGCCGAGCGTCTCGGTGAGTGCCGAGCCGGAGGACTCGTGGCACAGGTTGGAGCAGTCCGGCAGGTTGTTGGTGCCGAGCCGGCGGGCGAACAGCTGGTACGCGAAGGCGGCCTCGTTGCTGGTCCGGCCGGAGGTGTAGAAGGCGGCGCCGTCCGGGGTGTCCAGGGCCTTCAGCTCCTCGGCGATCAGCGCGAAGGCGTCGTCCCAGGAGACCGGCGTGTAGTGGGTGGCGCCCTCGTCGAGCAGCATCGGCCGGGTGAGCCGGCCCTGCTGGCCCAGCCAGTAGCCGGAGCGCTCGGCCAGGTCGGCGACCGGGTGGGCGGCGAAGAACTCGGCGCGGATGCGGCGCTCGGTGGCCTCCTCGGCGACGGCCTTGGCGCCGTTCTCGCAGAACTCGGCGGTGTGGGTCCTGTCCGGCTCCGGCCAGGCGCAGCCGGGGCAGTCGAAACCGTTCGGCTGGTTGATCTTGAGCAGGGTGGACAGGGCGCGGCGGGCGCCCATCTGCTCGGCGGCCATCCGCAGACTGTGGCCGACGGCGGGCAGCCCGGCGGCCGCGTGCTGGGGCGCGGACACCTCGGGGGCGTCCTGCGCCGGGTCGCTCTGCGGGGCCTGCTTGGCCATGGCCGCTCTCCTCGGGCTCTGCTGGTCCGAGCCGCCGCACCGTCGCGGGGCTGACGGCCCATCCTTCCACCCGGGGCCCGTCGCGTGGAGCCCCGCGGGGTCCGCGAACGTCGGGGAGGCAGGCCCTGGCCGTGTCGGGGGAGGGCCGTCGGTAGAGTCTGGGCGTCATGGCGGGAGGGGAGGGCGCGTGCGAGTCGGGGACGTCCTGGACGGCCGGTACGAGCTGGTGGAGAAGCTCGGACAGGGCGGGTTCGGGGTGGTGTGGCGGTCCCGGGACACCCGGATGGGGCGGCCGGTGGCGGTCAAGGTCATCGGTCACCACGGCGGCGACCGGGCGAAGGCCGCGCTGCGGTTCGTCCGGGAGGCCGGTGCGGCCGGCAACCTCTCGCACCCGCACATCGTCACGGTGCACGACCTCGGGCAGTGCGAGCTCGGCGGCCAGGAGGTCACCTACCTGGTGATGGAACTGCTCACCGGGCGCACTCTGACCGAGGTGCTGCGGGACGGGCTGCCGGAGCCGGAGCAGAGCCTGCGCTGGGGGCGGCAGATCAGCGGCGCGCTGGCGGCGGCGCACGACGCGGGCGTGGTGCACCGGGACATCAAGCCGGACAACGTGATGATCACCGACGCCGGGCGGCTGAAGGTGCTGGACTTCGGCATCGCGCAGCTGGACACCGGCGCGGGCGGGCTGACCACCACCGGGACGATCGTCGGCAGCCCGGCGTACATGGCGCCGGAGCGGTGGACCGGCGGCCGGGTGGACGGCCGGGCCGACCTCTACGCGCTGGGTTGCGTGCTGGTCGAACTCTTCACCGGGGCGCGGCCGTTCGGCGGGGACTCGACGCCGGTGCTGATGTACCAGCACCTCAACGAGGCGCCCGCGCCGCTGGACCCGGCGCAGTTCGGGCTGCCGTCGCAGGTGGCCGGGCTGGTCGCGGAGCTGCTGGCCAAGGATCCGGCGGACCGGCCGGCCGACGCCCGTACGGTCGAGCGGCGGCTCGCCGCGCCGGCCGGGTGGCAGGGCGGCCAGGCGGCCGCGGCGGCGCCGGTGCCGACGGTGGTGGAG
>NZ_JBHVFE010000477.1:0-6838 GCF_042801945.1 Kitasatospora sp. NPDC057542 | reverse complement strand
CTGGCGGACATGGCGATGAAGCTGGAGGCGGCGCGGCAGCTGACGTACGCGGCGGCGGCGAAGTCGCAGCGTGGGGACGCGGATCTGACGTTCTTTGGGGCGGCGGCGAAGTGCTACGCGTCGGATGCGGCGATGGAGATCACCACGGATGCGGTGCAGTTGCTGGGTGGGTACGGGTACACCCGGGACTACCCGGTGGAGCGGATGATGCGGGACGCGAAGATCACGCAGATCTACGAGGGGACCAACCAGGTCCAGCGGATCGTGATGGCCCGCAACCTCCCGTAGCCCGAAGCCGTAGCCCCGGGCTCGGCACTCACGGCCCCCGACCGCCGGTCCGCGGTCGGGGGCCGTATTTCGTCCGGCGTCGAACCGTCCTGGACGTGGCGACCCCGCCGGTGTCATAAATGATCGTCAATTCTTTGCAGGGGCACGACGATTGCGGGAGATCGACGATCATGAGCAGCACCCCCGAGCAGCACCCCGCCGACAAGGTCTGGCTGGTCACCGGCGCCAACTCCGGCTTCGGCCGGGCGATCGCCGAGGCCGCGCTGGCGGCCGGTGACACCGTCGTGGCCGCCGCCCGGCGCCCCGAGACGCTGGCGGAACTGGCCGCCGCGCACCCGGACCGGCTCTTCCCGGTCGCCCTGGACGTCACCGACCAGGAGCGGATTCCGGCGGTCGTCGCGGAGACCGTCCAGCGGCACGGCCGGATCGACGTCCTGGTGAACAACGCCGGGCGCGGACTGGTCGGGGCCGTCGAGGAGTCCACCGACCGCGAGCTGCGGGACCTGATGGAGCTGCACTTCTTCGGCCCGGCCGCGCTCACCCGGGCCGTGCTGCCGCACCTGCGGGCCCAGGGCTCGGGCGCGGTGGTGCAGATGAGCAGCATGGGAGGCCGCTTCAGCTTCCCCGGGGTGGGCGCCTACTCGGCCACCAAGTTCGCCCTGGAGGGGCTGTCCGAGGCGCTGGCCAAGGAGGTGGCCGGCTTTGGGATCAAGGTGGTGATCGTGGAGCCCGGCGCGTTCCGGACCGGCTTCGCGGGTGGCGGCGCGCTCGCCCACTCCGCCCCGATCGAGGCGTACGAGCCGATCGTCGCCCCGGTCCGCACCGGGCTGCCGGACACCGACGGCAAGCAGCCCGGCGACCCGGTGAAGGCCGCCGAGGCGATCCTGGCCGCGCTGGCCGCCGAGCGGACCCCGCTGCGGCTCGCGCTCGGCAGTGACGCGGTGGACGCCGTCCTCGACACCCTCGACGAGGCGCGGCAGGAGGCCGAGGCCTGGGCGGCGGTCGGGCGCGGCACCGACTTCCCGGCCGGCGAGTAGCCCGCCGGGCGGCCGGACAGCCGCGCGACGGAAGGCCGCGCGACGGACGGCCGCACGGGGAAGGCCGTGCGACGGAAAACCGTGCGACGGCGGGCAGCCGCGCTCCGTAGGCTGCCCGCCATGTCGACCGCGCCTTCCAGGCTCCGCCTGGCCTCCCTCACCCCAGAGAACCTCGACGCCGCCCTCGCCCTGCGGGTCCGCCCCGGCCAGGAGGGCCTGGTGGCGCCGGTGGTGAAGTCGCTGGCCGAGGCCTATGTGCACGGGGAGACCGCCTGGCCCCGGCTGGTCCTGGACGGCGAGCGGCCGGTCGGCTTCGTGATGGCCTTCTTCGACATCACCTTCCACCCCGACCGCCCCGACGACCGCCCCCGCTCGGGCCTGTGGCGGCTGCTGATCGACGCCGGGCAGCAGCGCGGCGGCTACGGCCGCTTCGCCGTCGAGCAGGTCTGCGCCGAGATCCGCCGCCGTGGCGGCACCCGCGCGACGGTCACCTACGTCCCGGGCCCGGACGGCCCGGCGGAGTTCTACGCCCGCCTCGGCTTCCGTCCGACCGGCGAGACCAGCGGCGACCAGACCGTCGCCGAACTGGACCTCCCGCCGCTCAGCTGAGCAGTGCCGCCGCCTGCTCCCGTGCCTGCCGCAGCCATCCGGCACGTTCGTCGGCGGGGGAGTCGGTGACCGTGCGGAACACCGTCCGCCGTACGTCGGTGACCCCGACGTACGGCAGCACGCAGGCCGCCCAGATCCGCTCCAGCGGGTCACCGAACTCCTCGCGCTCCCGGGCCTCCGGGGTGTCCGAGGTGTTCAGCACCAGCGCCCGCCCGGCCCGCAGCAGCCCGGCCGGCTCGCCGGCGGCCGTCCCGAGCTTGTACGCGACGCCGGGGGCCAGTACCCGCTGCACCCAGCCGGTGAGCACCGCGGGCGGCATGCCCCACCAGTTGGGGTGGATCAGCACCAGCGCGTCCAGGGTGGCCACCTCGGCCCGGTGCAGGGCCAGGTGCGGCTCCTCGGACCGCTCCGCCGCGGCCACCGTGCCGGTCTCCTCGGCGGTGAGTAGGGGCGCGAAGCCTTCCGCGTAGAGGTCGTGGGCGCGCACCTCGCAGCCGCGCCCGCGCAGTTCGTCCACCACGGCCCCGTACAGCGCGTGGTTGAAGCTGCCCGGCCGCGGATGCGCCAGGTAGACCCCGATCGTGCTCATCTTCCGTCCCCCTCGGGCTGGTTGGCGGATCGATGCTACGGCCGACAGCTGCCGGGTAGGGTCGCGGACCATGACCGAGCCGGACTTCCTCACCGAGACCAGGGCGTTCTACGACGCCATCGCCACCGAGTACACCGACCTCTTCCGGGACCACTTGAGCCGCACGCCGATGGACCGGGCGATGCTGGCGCTCTTCGCGGACCTGGTCCGCGGAGAGCGTCCGGACGCCAGGACGGCCGAACTCGGCTGCGGCCCGGGCCGGATGACCGGACCGCTGCACCGGCTCGGCCTGGACGTGCACGGGATCGACCTCTCGCCGCGGATGGTCGAGCTGGCCCGGCAGGCCCACCCGGAGGTTCCGTTCAGCGTCGGCTCGATGTTCGACCTCCCCTTCCAGGACGGGGAGTTGACCGGCGTGGTGGCCTGGTACTCGATCATCCACACCCCGGCGGAGCGGCTGCCCGAGGTGTTCGCCGAGTTCGCCCGGGTGCTCGCCCCCGGCGGCCACCTGATGCTCGCCTTCCAGGTCGGCGACCAGCCCTCGCGCCAGGAGCGGCCCTTCGGGTACCCGGTGTCGCTGGACTTCCGCCGGCTGCGGCCGGAGCGCGTCGAGGAACTGGCCCGGGAGGCCGGCCTGCCGGTCACCTCCCGTACGGTGCGCGAGCCGGAGGCGGACGAGAAGACCCCGCAGGCCTACCTGCTGGCCCGCAAGCCGAAGGCCTGAGGGCTCCTACGCGGCCTCCGACGAGGACGGCGGCTGCCCGGAGGCGGCCGCGATCACCTCGTCCAGCACCTCGCGGGAGCGCAGCAGGTCGTTGATCGTCCGGTCGATCCGCTCGCGTTCCGCGGTGAGCTCGTCGACCAGCAGCGGGGTGGCGATCTCGCTCGGGCTGCCGTCGGAGTCCCGCATGCAGGGGAGGATCTTGTAGATGGTGCGGCTGTGCAGTCCGGCCGCGAACAGTTCCTGGATGTGCACGACCCGGTCGACGGCGGCCTCCGGGTACTCCCGGTGGCCGCCCTCGGTGCGGCGGGCGGCCAGCAGGCCCTGCTGCTCGTAGTAGCGCAGCGAGCGCTCGCTCACGCCCGTCCGCCGGGCCAGTTCGCCGATCCGCATGCCGTCCACCCCGTCGTCCCGGTCGTCGTCCCGCACCAAGGTCTGAAGCCGACCCCGATGGTAGCCACGCCGGCTCCGGCCGGGGAGGCGCGAACCGGAGCGCGCGACCGGACGGCACGGGATAACACAGTCGCGTGCGACCTCACCCGTCCGGGGGTGGCGCGCGACGAACAGGCGATCGTGCCATGATCCCTGCATGGCTTCCAACGTTTTCTTCGACATCACGATCAACGACGAGCCGGCCGGCCGGATCGTCTTCAAGCTGTTCGACGAGGTCGTCCCCAAGACCGCCCGGAACTTCCGCGAGCTGGCCACCGGCCAGAACGGCTTCGGCTACGAGGGCTCCGGCTTCCACCGCGTGATCCCGGCCTTCATGCTCCAGGGTGGTGACTTCACCAACCACAACGGCACCGGTGGTAAGAGCATCTACGGCGAGAAGTTCGCGGACGAGAACTTCCAGCTCAAGCACGACCGCCCGGGCCTGCTGTCGATGGCCAACGCCGGCCGCAACACCAACGGCTCGCAGTTCTTCATCACCACCATCGTCACCGACTGGCTGGACGGCAAGCACGTCGTCTTCGGCGAGGTCGTCGAGGGTATGGACCTGGTCAAGAAGATCGAGGGCCTCGGCTCGCAGAGCGGCCGCACCTCGGCCAAGATCACCATCGCCAAGTCCGGCGTGGTCGAGTAATCACCGCCGCAACCTGGCACGCACCGCCCCGGAGCGGGACGTCGGATCTTCCGGCCTCCCGCTCCGGGGCGGTTTCGTGCCCGTTTTCACACCCGTTTCCACGCCGGTTTCCGCGGCCGGCCGCGGTGCGGCGGGCAGGGTAGCCCGGAGCGCGGCTGTCCGGGCCGGAACCGGGCAATCCTGCCGCCCTCCGTCGCCGGGGTCCTACGCTCGATTCGGACGCGGCCCCAGCCGCGGCCGAACTCGACTCTGCGGCAAGGTGGTTGACCGATGATGGAGCAGGGCGCCGACGACGGCGAGGTGACCTACGAACAGGTGACGGTGGTCTCCCTGGCCGGCTGTGAGCCGGTCGGCCCGGCGCGGTTCGCCGTCCGGGTCGCCCGCGAGGGCATGACCGTGAAGCGGGTGGCGGGCTACTGGGTGCACTGGGACGAGCGGTGGGGCACGGAGGAGGTCCGCCACCACGCCCGCTGGGTCGCGGACGAGGAGTACGTGCGGCCGGACACCGGCAGCCTGGACGGCACCCTCGCGGTGATGGTCGCCGCCTACTGGACGGACCCGGCGGGTGCCTTCCCGCGACGCCCCGGTACCGAGACCGTGGTGACCTTCCGGCCCGGCGAGACCGGGCACGAACTGGTGCTGGAGCAGCCCGCCCCGGCCGCCGCCCCGCACCGCCCGGCCTCGCTGTCGGTGCAGCTGACCCACGCGAGGTGGCTGAGCGGCGACGGGCAGCCGATCCACTACGGCTTCTCGGGCGCCACCGAGTCGGCCGGCGGCGAGGGGGAGTGGCTGGTCCGCTTCCCGGAGTGCGGTACCGGCCTGCTGCCGTACGTCTAGGACGTTCCGGAGGGGCTTAGGGCGTTCCGGAGGGGCTCGGAGCGCGCCGGGCCGGCGCCGGCGAGGGTCCCTGCCCACCCGCTCGCATCCCCACCTTGCGCGCCGGTGCGCCGGCCCAGATCTCCCCGGGCCCGGTCGAGCGGGTGAGCACCGCGTTGGCCCCGACGACGGTGCCCGCGCCGACGGTCAGCACGCCCTCCTTGCACACCACCTTGGCGCCCGCGCACAGCACCGCGCCGTCCTCGACCACCACCCGCCGCATCGCGCTCTCCTCCTGCGGCACCCACGGATCCGCCCGGCCGATGGTCACGCCGTTGTAGAGCGTCACGCCGGCGCCGAGGGTGGTGTACGGGTGCAGCACGGTGCCGAAGCCGCGGTGGAAGACGACCAGTCCGGGCCCGATCTCGCAGGCGGCGGGTACCTCCATCCCGTAGAGCGCGAGCGCCTCCTGGACCAGGCGGCCCAGGAGGCGGTGGCGGCGGTGGCGGATCAGCGAGGCGACGAGTGGCATCCACCCATTGTGGCGGTGCGGTCACGCGAAGTCACAGGGCTACTTGAACTCCGGCACCGCGGTGTCGTTCCTGAAGGCGTCGAAGAGCTGCTTGGACTTGTTGGTGTCCCACAGCACGGCGGACTCGCCGGTCTTGGTCCGGTAGTCCGGGTTGCCGATCGGCACGGTCAGCGACTTGCCGCTGCCGCCGTTGACGTCCTTCATGGCGAGGAAGAGCGAGCCGAGGTCGGTCAGCCCGCAGTCCTCGTCGACGATCAGGGTGCCGAGCGCCGAGTCGACCAGCGGGTAGAAGGTGAACGGGTTCAGCAGGTTGCCCGGGGAGGCGGCCTGGTGGGCCAGGGCGCCGAGGAACTTCTGCTGGTTGCGCATCCGGCCGAGGTCCTGGTCGGCCATCTGGTGGCGCTGGCGGACGAAGGCCAGGGCCTGCTTGCCGCTGAGCGTCTGGTCGCCGGCCTTGAGGTCGAGCCCGGAGTCCTTGTCCTTGACGTCCTGGTCGATGTGCATCTCGACGCCGCCGATCGAGTCGACGATGCCGACGAAGCCGCCGAAGCCGATCTCGGCGTAGTGGTCGATCCGGAGGCCGGTGTTCTGCTCGACGGTCTGGACCAGCAGCCGGCCGCCGCCGTTGCCGAAGGCCGAGTTGATCTTCGCGGTGGTGCCCTTGACCGGCTTGCCGTTGCTGCCCGGGTGCTCGGGGATCGGCACCCAGGAGTCGCGCGGGATGCTCATCAGGGTGTTCCCGTTGTCCCCGACGTGCAGGATCATCATCGAGTCGCTGCGCTTGCCCTCGGTGTCGTGCCCGGTGTGCAGGTCGTCCTGCTCGGCGTCGGTGAGGCCCTGGCGGCTGTCGGAGCCGACGATCAGCCAGTTGGTGCCCTTGCCCGCGGCCGGGCGGCCGGGGTAGTCGGCGAGCACGTTCTCGTGGTTGAGCTTGGAGTCCGCCCAGAACCAGGTGGAGACGGCGGTCACCATGACGGCGATCAGCACGCCGAAGACCGACCACTTCACGATCCGCCGCCGCGGCCAGCGCCGGGCCTGGGCACCGGCCGGGCGGGTGCCGCCGGGCCCGCCCGGGCCACCCGGGCGGCCATGACCGCCGGGCCCGCCCGGGCCGCCGGGACGCCCCGGGCCGGCGGGACGGGCACCGGGTGCGCCGGCCCCC
>NZ_JBHVFE010000476.1:0-6845 GCF_042801945.1 Kitasatospora sp. NPDC057542 | reverse complement strand
GCTCCGTAACGTCCCCCGTTACGGGAGCCTTGGTCATCCGTCAGTTCACCCCGGCGGCGTGCTGGAGGACCGGCAGGGTCACCGCGCCGGCCAGGACCCGGCCGTCGTCGGTCAGCAGGACGTTGAGCACCTTGGTGCTCACCAGGGTGCCGCCGTCGACCGGCTTGCCGAGCGACTTCACCATGGCCTGCGGGTTCAGCGACTGCGCCGCCTTGTCCCCGTGGCCGCCGTGCTTGCCGCCCTTGGCGTCGCCCTTCGGCGCCGCGTCCACCGCGTTCGGCAGCCGGGTGGAGACGACCGTCGTCCAGCCCTCGCCGATCACGTCGACGCCCTCGGGTGCCCCGGTGCCCCGGTGCTCCCGGGCCTCGCCCGGCGCGCCCTTGGCCGCGCCGTCCGCCTTCTGCTCCGTCACCTTGGCGCCCGCGGGGGCGGTGAAGTCGAAGGTCTTGTCGGCCGGCTTGGCGAAGGACACCTGGGTGAAGCGGACGTTCAGCACGGTGCTGCCGTCGACGGACTTCACCGCCACCGACAGCGGCACCCCGTTGTCGGCGGCCACCGCGATCCGGACCTCGGCGAGGGTCGAACCGGACTGGGTGGGCCTCACGCTCAGCTGGTAGGCGTTCTGCCCCGCCACCTTGGCCGTCCCCGCGACGGTCACCGAGGTGGTGCCGGCGCTCTCGGCCAGGAACTGCTTGGCGGCCTCCTGCGGGGTGGTCGGCAGCTCGGACAGCGGCGCCTTGGGGTGCTGCTCGCCGGCGGCCCGCCCGGTCATGTGCACCGCGGTGTTGGACGAGCTGTCCCAGGCCCAGGCCTGGTCACCGTTGCGGACCAGGCTGTAGCCGGCCATCTTCTCCAGCACGTCCACCCGCTGGCGGTCCGGGCCGTCCACCGCGATCCGCAGCGTCTGGTCCCCACCGAGCAGGCCGAGCAGCTTGGACTTCGGGTCCGCGGCGGAGCCCTGGCTGTCGCCGCCGTGCCCGCCGACCGCCCCGCCGGCCGCGCCCAGCAGCTGGCCGGGCACACCGAGGTCGGTGCTGATCGAGACCGTCCCGGACAGCGCCTGCGTCTCGGAGCCGAGCACCTTGGCGACCAGCTGCTCCGCCGTCAGCGTCGGCAGGTCGGGCGCGCCGTCGGCGGCCAGCGCCGGGACCAGCCCCACCCCGGCGGCGATCACCGCGGCCACCGCCGCCGGCACCCCGGCGCGCATCAGGACGCGTCGCCGGGAGCGGTACGGCACGCCGCCGTCCAGATCGTCCCCCGCCGCCTTCTCATTGGTCATGGCGTCCTCAACTCCTCCGTGTCCACGTGTGTTTGCTCTTGCTCCTCCATTAGAGGCCGCCGCGCCGCCGCCGTCATCGCCCTGTGGGGCCAGATCGGGGTGGCCTTCTTGGGTACGCCGACCCTGAGACGGCCTCAGGGTTGGATCCACCCTGGGTCCCATCGCTGGCGTAGGGTCGCGCCATGGACGGAACCGCCACGGACGCCAGCACCCCGCCGACCGCGAACGCGATGCGCCGCGCCCTGCGCCGCGCCCGGGACGGCGTCGCCCTCGACGTGACCGAGGCCGCCGTGCTGCTCCAGGCCAGAGGCGAGGACCTGCTCGACCTCTGTTCCAGTGCCGCCAGGGTCCGGGACGCCGGCCTCGAAGCGGCCGGCCGCCCCGGCGTCATCACCTACTCCAAGAGCGTCTTCATCCCGCTCACCCGGCTCTGCCGCGACAAGTGCCACTACTGCACCTTCGCCACCGTCCCCGGCAAGCTCCGCCGCGAGGGCCACGGGATGTACATGTCCCCGGACGAGGTGCTGGAGGTGGCCCGCCGGGGCGCCGAACTCGGCTGCAAGGAAGCCCTGATCACGCTCGGCGACAAGCCCGAGGACCGTTGGCCCGAGGCCCGCGAGTGGCTGGACGCGCACGGCTACGACGACACCATCGCCTATGTGCGCGCCATGTCGATCCGCATCCTGGAGGAGACCGGCCTGCTGCCGCACCTCAACCCCGGGGTGCTGAGCTGGACGGACTTCCAGCGGCTCAAGCCGGTCTCCGCCTCCATGGGCATGATGCTGGAGACCACCGCCACCCGGCTGTGGAGTGAGCCCGGCGGCCCGCACTTCGGCTCCCCCGACAAGGAGCCCGCCGTCCGGCTGCGGGTGCTGGAGGACGCCGGGCGCAGTTCCGTCCCGTTCACCAGCGGCCTGCTGATCGGCATCGGCGAGACGTACCAGGAGCGCGCCGAGTCGCTGTTCGCGCTGCGCAAGGTCTCCCGCGCCTACCACGGCGTCCAGGAGCTGATCCTGCAGAACTTCCGGGCCAAGCCGGACACCGCGATGCGCGGCATGCCGGACGCCGAACTGGACGAGCTGGTGGCCACGGTGGCGGTGGCCCGGCACCTGATGGGCCCGGCCGCCTGCCTCCAGGCCCCGCCGAACCTGGTGGACGGCGAGTACGAGCGGCTGATCGCGGCCGGCATCGACGACTGGGGCGGGGTCTCCCCGCTCACCCCGGACCACGTCAACCCCGAGCGCCCCTGGCCGCAGATCGAGCGGCTGGCCGAGCGCTCGGCGGCGGCCGGCTTCGCACTGCGCGAGCGCCTCGCGGTCTACCCCGAGTACGTGCGCCGCGGCGAGCCCTGGCTGGACCCGCGGGTGCTGCCGCACGTGCGCGCCCTGGCCGACCCGGCCACCGGCCTGGCCGACCCGGACGCGGTCGTCCGCGGCCTGCCCTGGCAGGAGCCCGAGGACCTGCCGGAGTCGTACGGGCGCACCGACCTGCACGCCACCATCGACACCGAGGGCCGCACCGGCGACCGCCGGGCCGACTTCGAGGACGTGTACGGCGACTGGGAGGTGCTGCGCGAGCAGGTGCTCGCGAAGGGCGCCCCCGAGCGGCTGGCCGGGGACCTCCGGGAGGCCCTGGCGGTGGCCGCGGACGACCCGACGGGGCTGACCGACGACCAGGCGCTGGCCCTGTTCCACGCGGACGGTCCGGCCCTGGACGCGCTGTGCCGGATCGCCGACTCGGTGCGCCGGGACGCCGTCGGGGACGACGTCACCTACTGCGTCACCCGGAACATCAACTTCACCAACGTCTGCTACACCGGCTGCCGCTTCTGCGCCTTCGCCCAGCGCCGCACCGACGCGGACGCCTACACCCTCTCCCTGGAGCAGGTCGCCGACCGGGCCGCGCAGGCCTGGGAGGTGGGCGCCACCGAGGTCTGCATGCAGGGCGGCATCCACCCGGACCTGCCCGGCACCGCCTACTTCGACATCGCCCGCGCGGTGAAGGAGCGGGTGCCCGGCATCCACGTGCACGCCTTCTCGCCGATGGAGGTGGTCAACGGCGCGACCCGTACCGGGCTGTCGATCCGGGACTGGCTGCAGCGGGCCAAGGAGTCCGGCCTGGACACCATCCCGGGCACGGCCGCCGAGATCCTGGACGACGAGGTCCGCTGGGTGCTCACCAAGGGCAAGCTGCCGGCCGCCACCTGGGTCGAGGTGGTCACCACCGCGCACGAGCTGGGCATCCGCTCCTCGTCCACGATGATGTACGGGCACGTGGACACCCCGAAGCACTGGCTGGGCCACCTGCGGCTGCTCGCGGAGATCCAGCAGCGGACGGGCGGTTTCACCGAGTTCGTGACCCTGCCGTTCATCCACACCAACGCCCCGGTCTACCTGGCCGGCATCGCCAGGCCCGGCCCGAGCGCCCGGGACAACCGCGCGGTGGTCGCGATGGCCCGGCTGCTGCTGCACCCGCACATCCCCAACATCCAGACCAGCTGGGTCAAGCTGGGCGCCGAGGGCGCGGCCGAGATGCTCCGCTCGGGGGCCAACGACCTCGGCGGCACGCTGATGGAAGAGACCATCTCGCGGATGGCGGGCTCGGCGTACGGGAGTCACAAGTCGGTGCGCGACCTCCAGGCGATCGCCGGGGCGGCGGGGCGCCCGCACCGCCAGCGCACCACCACGTACGGCGAGGTGCCGGCCGAGCGGCAGGCCGCGGCGCTGGCCTCGGACGGGCACCTGCCGGAGCTGCTGCCGGTGCTGGACTGATCCCGGGCGGCTTCCCGGCCGCCGCCCGTACGGCGGCCGGGACGGGGCACCGAAGTCCGAGGGACGGCGTCGATTCGATCGGCTCTTCGAATACAGTGCGAGGGCGCGCGCCCGGCCGAGCGTCGCGCGGACCCCCACACCCGAGGAAAGGCGCCCCGTCGTGATGCCACTGTGGTCACGCGCCCAGCAGCAGGACTACCGCAGCCGGGTGCGGGGCTGTCTGCTCGGCGGTGCCATCGGCGACGCGCTCGGTGCCGGCGTCGAGTTCGAGTCGCTGGAGAAGATCCGGGCCCAGCACGGCCCGCAGGGCGTCACCGGCTACGTCCCCGCCTACGGGCGCACCGGCGCCGTCACCGACGACACCCAGCTCAGCCTCTTCACCGTCGACGGGCTGATCCGCGCGCACATCCGGCGCGACAGCGGCAGCTGGCACCCGCCCACCGACCTGCACCTGGCCTACCTGCGCTGGGCCGCCACCCAGCGCGACTGGGGCCCGGACGAGCGTCGCCCCGACCTCGGCTGGCTCGGCCGCGAGGAGTGGCTGTACGCCCAGCGCGCGCCCGGCCAGGGCTGCCTGTCCGGCCTCAGCGGGGCCGACGCCGAGCGGCTCGGCACCCTGGAGGCCCCCAAGAACCCGCACTCCAAGGGCTGCGGCACCGTGGTGCGGGCAGCGCCCTTCGGGCTGCTCACCACCTGGGAGCCGGGCCTGGTGTTCCAGCTCGCGGTGGAGTGCTCGGTGCTCACCCACGGCCACCCCACCGGCTACCTCGCGGCGGGCGCGCTCGCGGTGATCGTCCAGTCCGTCGCCCGCGGCGGCACCCTGGAGGAGGGTGTCCACCTCGCGCTCGCCCTGCTCTCCGAACGACAGGCGCACGAGGAGACCACCGCCGCGCTGCGGGCGGCCCTGGACGCGGTGCGGGCCGGCGAGCCGTCCGCAGACCGGGTCGAGGCGCTGGGGGAGGGCTGGGTGGCCGAGGAGGCGCTGGCGATCGCGGTCTACAGCGCCCTGGTCGCGCACGACGTGCGCTCGGGCCTGCTGCTCGCGGTCAACCACTCCGGTGACAGCGACTCCACCGGCGCGATCTGCGGCAACCTGCTCGGGGCCCTGCACGGGGACACCGCGCTGCCGCCGGGCCTGCTGGCCGGGCTCGAAGGGCGCGGGGCGATCCTCGAACTCGCCGACGACTTCGTGCTGGAGCTGGTGCACGGCGCCGAACTGCACGACCGGCAGACTCCGGAGGGCGCCAACTGGACCGCCCGCTACCCGGTGGTGAGCTGAGACCGGGTCCTGACACGGAAGTTGCCCGTAGCGCCGACCGCCGCCGAGGGCGACGGACACCGCTACGGGCAACTGGTCCGAGTGCGGAACCGCGTGGGGTGGGTCAGCCGGGGAGCTCGCCGAAGGCGTCGCCCGCCGCCGCTGAGGCGAAGGCGTTCCAGGCCTCGGTCGAGAAGCGCAGTTGCGGGCCCCGGGGGTCCTTGGAGTCCCGGACGGCCACCTCCCCCGCGCCTGGGACGGCGATCTCCACGCAGGCGCCTTGGCCCCCGCTGTGACTGCTCTTGCGCCAACGGGTTCCGTACTCGGACGGGGTGATCATTCGTGGAATTCCTTCTCGATGTCGGCTATCAGCGACCGGCTCTCCGCGACACCGAGTGCGGCCGCTCTCAGGTAGTCGTACAGACCGGTATAGCGGCGCACGTCCGCCTCCTTCTCCAGGTACAGATCGCTCGTCACACCTTCGAAGTAGACAACCGTGGAATCGGCTGACTCGGGGAACTCCAGCAGCGAGAATGTCCCGGTCATGCCGGGATGGGCGCCGTGCGAGAACGGGATCACCTGGATGGTGATGTTCGGACGCTGGCTGAGCTCCATCATCTGCTGCAGCTGCTGGGCCATCACCGCCTTGCTGCCGACCTCGCGGCGCAGCACCGCCTCGTCTATGACGGTCCACAGGCTGCCCAGCTGGTTCTCGCCGTGGACGCGTTCCTGGCGCTTCATCCGGACCTGGACCCGGCGCTGCACGGCGACCGCGTCGGTGTCCGGCTGGGTGCCCTCGACCACGGCCTGGGCGTAGTGCTCGGTCTGCAGCAGGCCGGGGACGAAGGAGGATTCGTACGCGCGGATCGAGGAGGCCTCGGCCTCCAGCCCGATGTAGACGCTGTACGGGGTCGGCATGTCGTTGAAGTCGTGCCACCAGCCTCGCTGGCGCGACTCCTTGGCCATCTCCATCAGACTGGCGCGCAACTTGTCGTCGGGCACGTTGTACACGTCGCAGAGGTCGCGTACGTCGCGCTGGCTGATGCTGCGGCGGCCGTTCTCCAGCCGGCTGATCTTCGACTGGGAGACCATCAGCCGGCCGGCGACCTCCTCGGCCGTCATGCCCAGGCCCTCGCGGAGCTTGCGCAGCTCCGAACCGAGGCGCCGGCGGCGCACGGTGGGATTGACGTTGGCGGACACTTCGACCTCCGGCCGGACCTCTGGTGCTCGTTGGAACGGCAGTCCTCGGAACACTTCGGACATTGGGACCAACCCCCCTGACTTGGAGCAGCATGTCACCTTGGGCCAGGTCGGCGCCGGGGAATCACAGCAGCGCGGTAGAACAGATCATCGGAAAAGCACTTCCGCGAGACAGCGAAAGCCCCCAGGTGGTAATGCGGCTCGGCGACTCGGACAGGTGCTGCGGCGGCCGTCCCCGGACCGGCCCGCACGTGCCCCCGGCACCTGCGGGGTCGGGCCGTTGCCGGGTGTCCGGGGACGGCAGAGGGGCGGTCGCCGGGCGACTCGCGTCGCGGGG
>NZ_JBHVFE010000475.1:0-6852 GCF_042801945.1 Kitasatospora sp. NPDC057542 | reverse complement strand
ACGGTCCCGCACGGGCCCCGGCCGGGGCCCGAGCAGCTGGAGGAGGCGATGGACTACGTCCTGGATCGGGCCCGCCGGCTCCCGGTGCGGCCCGCCGAGCCCGGCGGGCCGATCCCCGCGGTCCTCCTCGCGGTGGCCCGGGCCCTGACCGGCACGGACGGCACGGCGGCCGCCACGGTGCTGCACGACCTGCTGTCCGTCCTTCCCGCGGCGCTGCCCGACAACCGGTGCGAGGCGGAGAAGTGGCACCTCGACAACGGAGGACGGCTGCGCAAGACCGGGCACCTCGCCCACGCCTACCGGCGCGACAACGAGCTGCTGACCCCGCTGATCGACCTGGCCGCGCTCACCGTCGCGTTCGACAGCACCCTGACCGCCGTCGCCGACAGCCTCGCCCGGCGCCTGCCCGGCGAACAGCCCTGGGCCGCGGCGCTCGCCGCGGCTCTGCTGGGCTACGGCACGGCCCGCGGCGAACAGCTCCCGCGGACCTACAACACGCAGCGCGCGTGCGAGAGTGCCAGGGAGGCCTACCGGCTCCAGCGCGGCATGTCTGCGGCCGCCATTCTCCTCCAGTACACCCTGGCCACCCGCGCCGCCGGCCCGCAGGCAGCGGCACCGGTCGTGCACCGGTGGGTGCGGCCGCCCGCGGCGCTGGTGCAGCCCCGGCTGCCGTTCGGCGGCACTCCTGCGGCCGAGGGCGAACCCGGCCTCACGGGTGCGGAGTCGGCGCTGACGCTTGAGGCCGTCGAGCGGTGGGCCCGGGACCGGTTCCATCCGGTGCGGGAGTCGGACGTGCTGCTGCTCGCCCCGCTGGACCCGCCGTCGGCCTGGCCCCGGGCCCGCGCCGCGCTGGAGGAGCTGCCCGGTCTGCTGCCCTGCCCCGACCTGCTCGCCTGGTGCGGCGTGCCCGTCGTGTCCCTGGGCGGGGTGACCTGATGGTCGTGTTCGACTTCGACGGCGTCCTGCACGACTCCCGCGAGCGGGCCTGCCGCTGCTACCAGGAAGCCCGCCGTGAGATGGAGCTGTGGGCCCTTCCCGACCTGGCCGGCTCGGGCGATCTGCCCGTCGTCTACCAGGGCGTGCTGGGTGCGTCGCTGATCCGCTGGATCGCGTTCGAGACCGCGGAGCGGTTCTGGAAGCGCCACGCCGAGTTGACGGACCGGGCCGCCGCCGAAGAGCCGCACGGCGTCATCCCGGACCTGGTGGCACCGCTGGCCGAACTCTCCGCCGGGCCAGGGTACGCGGTGGTCACCGGAAGCCACCGCAGCACCGTCCGCGCCCTGCTCGCCCGTGACCTGCCCACCGGGGCGATGCCCCGCGTGCTGCTCTCCCGAGACGACGAGGGCAGCAAGACCGAAAAGCTCAGGTTCCTGCACGCCCGGCACGGGGCGAGGGCGTACGTCGGCGACACCGGCAGCGACGTCCGCCACGCCCATAACGCCGGAGTGACCGCGATCGCCGTCGCCTACGGCTACCCGAACCTCGAGGACCTCAGCGCCGCCGAACCGGACCAGCTGCTGGCCACCCCCGCCGCCCTCGCCGCCTGGTGCCGTGCACCGGCCCGACGGTGACAACCCAGTACCGGTCTCGGCTGCCACCGTCAACCACACCAGCCTCGCCCCTCGTGGGTGGCCGGCCGACGACTGAGCGCCCCAGGTCATCCGGACAGTGAACGGAGAGCGTTGCATGCAATCCCACGGGGCGAAGCCCAACAAGCGGCTCGACGCGCTCATCAGCGAAACGGGCATTTCACGAAAGGAGCTGGCCAAGAGGGCCAACGAGAAGTCGTTTGCCACCGGGCGACGAACTGCCTACGCCCACACGAACATCGCACGATGGATCGTGGAGATACATGGCCGCGGCACCACCGATCCGGCCGTGGCGAGCTGCTACGGCTGTCTGACAGAGGACGACACCGACCGCAAGCGCAACCTCTACCGCATCAAGGTCGGTTAGGCGTCTCATGACATCCCAGCGACCGGCACCGAACACCAAGCTCGGCGGACTCATCACGAAATCGCAGGTGTCACACAGGGAACTGGCGCGCCGGGTCAATGGGCTGGCCCCGGCCACCGGACGGCAAACTGCGTATACCCACACCCGTGTCGCCAAGTGGATAGCCGGTTCGACTCCCAGGAGAGAGGAGGTGCAGCTTCGGATCGTCAAGGTGCTCGGCGATCTCCTGGGTTACGCCGTCACTCTTGAGGATGCTGGATGGGGTGTCCCGGCCACCCCGCGGCCGGACATCGGATTGGATTTCCCCCAGGACCGCCAGGCCGCTCTTGAGGGCGCCGTGACTTGCTGGAGCACCGTGGACCGTCGTGATCTCTTCAACTTGACGGGCGCGGCGGCGTTCTCGACGCCAGCCATGCGTTGGCTGGCCAATCCTGCCGACGATTCGGCCCCCCATACCGGGGCGGCGCGGGTCGGGCAGACTGATGTCGTCCGGTTGTGGACGGCTGCTGCCGAGGCGCAAGTCCTGGACTCGCGCTATGGAGGCGGACACTGGCGCTCCAGCCAGGTCATGGCCTGCCTCCGCGAAGCGGGACCGCTGCTCAGTGGAACGTACACGGCTGCCACGGGGCAGGCCCTCCACGGTGCGCTGGCCGAGCTTTCGCGGGTGGCGGGCTGGGCGGCGATGGACGCCGGGGACCGTGCCGCTGCATATCGGCTCCTGATCCAGGCACTGCGCCTGGCTCGGGCCGCCGGTGATGTGGAGCTCGGTTGTTATGTCCTCGCCACGATGTCGCTCGCAGCATTTCTGGCCGGCCGGTGTGTGCAGGCCGCGGAGATGGCGTCCGCCGCGTACGAGCGTGGGCGCGGGCACGCGGCACCGAGGGTTTTGGCGTTCTGCAAGCTCGCCGAGGCCAGGGCTCTGGCCAAGCAGGCCGACGGAGCGGGCGCGGGAGCGGCGCTGGCCCTGTGCGAGCGGCTGCTGTCCGGGATCCGGCCCGGAGCGCACGACCCGGAGTGGATCTCGTACATGACCGCTGAGCGGTTGGCGACCGACAGCGTGGAGATCCACCGGGATCTCGGCCTGACCCGATCCGCCATGGTCTGGGCAGAGCGCGCCGGCGGGATGCCGGTGGGCCGCTACACGCGGGCGGTCGGCATCAGGGCCGCCGTTGTGGCCAGCGCCCACCTCATCGACAGCAACCTCGAGCTGGCGCTCGCGGACGGGAACCGGTCCGTGGACATCCTCAGCGGAGTACGCTCACCCCGGGCCCACACCTACCTGCACGACGTGGCGGACCGGCTCGGCCAGTGGAAGGACGAGCCCGGAGTCCGTGACTTCGTCCACCGGGTGAGGACCGAGCTGCCGTCGGTGGGCTGAGCCTTCCAGTCGTTCAGGCGGCGGTCAGCTGGGCGGCGCGGTGCGCGAGGTCGGCCGCGCCGCGGATGCCACGCCGGGCGTACATCGCCAGGACGGGGCGCAGCCGGTCGAGTTCGCGGTGGGCTCGGTGGGAGTCGACGCCATCCATCAGGTCGACGCTGCGGTTGAGCAGGTCGACTGCTTCCTCGTGCCGGTTCTGGGCGGCGACGGCCCGGCCGATGTTGGCGAGGGTGAGCGCGCGACTGCGGCGGTATGCGGTTTCGGTGCGCTCGGTCAGGGCAGCGCGGTAGTGGCGTTCGGCGGCGGCGTGGTCGCCCATCTCGGTCAGGGTGCGGCCGGTGTGGGAGGCAACGACGGCGGCGGTGGGGCCGGCGGCGGCTGCGTAGGCGGGCAGGTTGTCGGTGTCGGTGAGTGCGGCGTCCTGGGCGGCGATGATCAGGGCTGAGGCGGCGGTGGGGTTTCCGCTCGCGCCGTGGGCGCGGGCGGCGGTGATGAGCAGCAGTGCTTCGGTGCGCCGGTCGATTCGTCCGTGGGCCCGGGCGAGCGCGGCCTCTGCCAGGTCGACGGTGCCTGCTGGGTGGCCGAGGTCGAGTGCCTGGTGGGCGAGTGCCCGCATGGTCCAGGCGGCCTGCCCGGCCGGGTCGGCCTCGCAGGCGAGGCGGAAGGCGAACTGGTAGTGGCGCTGGGCCGCCCCCTCGCGTCCGGCGTCGTGGCATTTGAACCCGACCAGGGTGGCGAGCGCGGCGGCGGCCTCGAACGCGTCGTGGCGGACCTGGCCGTTCGGGAAGGCGCCGCCCAGCATAGGCGCGACGACGTCGCTCAGGAATACCGCGCTGACGGCGAGGCTGTGTCCGCCGCCGAGGAGTTCGTCGGATGACCGGAAGGTGTCGGTGAACTGGCGGACGGCTGCGACTTCGGTGGCTCCGACACGGCGGCCCGGTGCTGCGGCGTACAGGGTCGCGGCGGCGGCCTGCGGGTCGAAGGTCAGCGGGGCCAGGACGGCCGCGGCGGAGAAGCCGAGGGCGAGGAAGTCGCGGCGGTTGTGCACGAGGAGTCTCCCGAGTTCGGTTGCGGCGACCACGGGGCTGAGGAGTATGAGGTTCGCGCTCGTGTCCTCGCCCAGGCCGATCTCGGCGACCGTGACGGGCCGCCCGAGTTTTCTGGACAGCGCCTCGGCGACGTAGAAGGGGGTGCTCCCCGCCGGAATGGCCCCGACGGTCACCCAGGCGTGGACGGCGGATCGGGACGTGCCCAGCCGGACCCCGGATTCGGCCGCGACCGCCCTGGTGGCGCGCGCCAGCGCTTCGAAGGTGAGGCCGGCCGCGGCCATGGCGGCCGCGAGCCGGTCGTTGGGTTTCCTGGGTGTCGCCACTACACGCCTCCTGACGATCGCGTCACCGACGGACCCGGTCGGTGGCGACCACGCTAGCGCCGCGGCGGATCTGCGGTCTGCACTCTGCAAAGGCGGCAAATCACCTTCCACACAATGGAACTGACGGACAGTCGGTTCACCTGTCTGCGGACAGTGACCTCCCGGTGGCGCGTGTCTCAGATGACCGGTGGGCGCCCGGCCCGGGTCAGCCGCCACGCGGTGGCCCAGGAGATCGGGCGGCGCTCGCCGTGGCCGCCGCGAAGCCCCTCCCACAGGCCGGCGAACCACGGTGCCAGCGTCCGCGGGGAGCGTCGGGACCGTAGGGCAGTGATGATGACCCACATCGTGATGTAGACGGGGACGAGCGGCGCGGGCAGGCGCCGGTAGGCGACCCAGACGCGGTTGCGGGCGACCAGGCGCTGGTACAGCGCGTGGCGGGCGGGGTCGCTGGCCGGGTGGTGGACGATCACCTCCGGCGCGTACCAGCCGGTCAGGCCGGCGTCCCAGATGCGCAGCGCGAGGTCGAAGCCCTCGTGGTAGAGGAAGAAGTGGCCGGGCCAGCCGCCGACGTGGTCAAAGGCATCGCGGCGGATCAGGATGACGCCCTCTGCCATTGCTGCGACGGTGCCGGGTCGGGTGGGGTCTCCGGCCCGTAGCCGGGGCACCCAGCGCCGGACTGTGACGCCGGTGACCGGATCGGCGATCCGCGGCTGGACGTAGGCGGCCTCCGGGTGCAGGCGGGCCTGGGCGACGAGGCGGGACAGGATGTCAGGAGAGGGCAAGACGGCGTCGTTGTCGAGGAAGAAGACGAACTCCCCGGCTCCGTCGTCCGCCAGCGCCTGGGCGCCGATGTTGCGGCCTTCAGGGATGCCGACGTTCTCGGGCAGCGCGAGCGTGGCCACGCCGTCGGGCACGAGGTCAGGTTCGACGCCGTTGCCGACCACGACCACGTGCAGTTCGACTCCCTCCTGGCCGAGCAGCGACTCCAACGCCGCCGCCTGCTCGGGACGGTCGTTCATGGTGAGGACGACGACGTCGACGACGGCGGGGGCAGGTCTGGTGGGGCTCATGCGCGCTCCGGGGACGAGGAAGCAGGGACGCAGGCGATCGGTCGAGGGGCCGGCCGGTGCGCCTGCAGCGTCCTGCCTGGGCAACTATCGGTCGGCCGTGCAGCAACGGGGCGGTGGACTCCGGTCTATGGGCGCCGCCGGGCCGCTCACCGCATCGCCCTCCCTCACCTCGGTGGTGTATCACAGTAGTGGCCATTCCGTTGCATTCTGTAGTCGCGCAGGTTGCGGCTGTCCTCGGCGGCCTTCAAGCCCCCGTGTGAGAGCAGCCCGGGTTCGGGGTCCAGGCTGCGCCAGTGCGCACCAGTCAAGTGCCCCGGCGCGGGTCGGCGGTAGGGGCTATGGCACTGGGCGCGTTCATCGCGTTCATGATCACGTCTTGCCGGGTGCCACTGCCTGATCCTGCCCGCTCCACCTCGTCGCGGCCAGCTGCGACGGCTGGGAGGTGGTTGCGAGCTGCCGGCTGCCGTAGAGCACGATCCCGGTCCGACGCCGGACGACGTCCGTTGGCGTGCGGCCACCAGTGCCACGAGGGAGGCCTCCTCCCGATCATGAACGCGATGAACACGTCCGTGACCGCCGCTCTCTACCTCCGCCCCGGACCCGCGGGTTCACTGGGAGAAGTCCGCAACACCCAGAGGCAAGAATCCACCGCTTGACCGAGGTGTCGTCATATGGCTCTGCTCGCAGTGCAGTTCAGCGAGAAAGAGCGACGGATCGCCAGGCCCCAGTGCGCACGAGAATCGTGGTGCGCCTGCCGGGCCGAGCGGTCCTCGATCGTCCGCGAGGAAGGAGGACACAAAAACAGGGCCAAGCACGCGCGAGGTCCCGCGGACACATCGCTGTCATGCGGTCCGACCGGTCGGACGAGTGGGTGCGGTTCATCCGGTCGGGTTGATCCTCGGAAGGGGTGTTAGTGGCGGACCTGCCGAAAGTGCCCCCTGAAAGTGCCTCCCGCTGACCGTCGATCTGCTGTGTGCTTAGCCTGCGCGTTTCACTTGGGGCCGTGTCCGGATCATGAGCGGGAACGCGAAAGTGCCTTCTGAACTGGGATGATGAGGCTTGTCTAAGGTCTCTGT
>NZ_JBHVFE010000474.1:0-6965 GCF_042801945.1 Kitasatospora sp. NPDC057542 | reverse complement strand
CCCCCGGGCGGGGGAGCGGGCCGTCGTCCGCCGGCTGGGGGGCGGGTCAGGGCAGCAGCAGCCCCCAGGACAGGGCCCAGGGCAGGAACACCGTCCCGGCCAGCAGCAGGGCGCCCAGCCGGGCCCGGTCGGCCGCGGAGGCGGCGGCCAGGGCGGCCCGCTCCCGCCGGGCGCCGGCCGCGGCGGCGGCGGCCGCCCCGAGCGCGAACAGCGCGAGCAGCTGGACGGCCAGCCAGACCGCCGGGCGGCCGAACAGGACCGGGCCGGGGAACATCGCGGCGGTGACCGTCAGGAAGAGCAGGTAGCCGAGTCCGCCCAGGACGGCGGCCGTCCCGGCGAGGGCGGCCCAGCGGGCGGCCCGGGGCAGGGCGGCGGGGCGCGGCCGGCGGCGCAGGCGGCGGACGGCGCCGGTCAGCGCGTAGCCCGCGAAGCCGGTCAGGCAGAGCAGGGTGGCGACGGCCTCGAACCAGGTGGACTCGTACCAGGGGAGCGGGTCGAGCGCGCGGCTGCGGGCGTCCTGGGGCGGGGCAGGGTCGGCGGAGGCCTCGGGGAGGCCGGTGGCGAGCCGTTGGATCCAGGCGGACTCGGCGGCGGCGTAGTCCGCCGGGAGCCGGTCGGGCCGGTCGTAGCCGTCGTCCCGGGTCAGGTGCAGGTTGTGCCGGACGCCGGGGACGGTGCGCAGTGTGTAGTGGGTGTTGCCGCCGCGGTCGAGGGCCTGGCGGATGATCGTCGCGCTCTCCTCGGGGGCGGCCTCGCGGTCGAGCGTGCCCCACTCGGCCAGGACCGGCTGCCGGACCCGCTCCCACGCCGGCACCGGGTCGTAGTCGGCCTCCGGGAACAGCCCGGCGGCCCTGAGCTGCCGGACGGAGGTGTCCGAGAGCGCGGTGAGCAGCGAGCCGGAGACACCGGCGTGGCGCAGGTAGCCCCGGTACGCCCAGGCCTGCTGGCGGGCCGGGGTGAGGCCGACCGCGCCGGCGGTGACCAGGTACGTCACCTCGGCGGAGCGGCTGGCGGCGAGCGAGGCCGCCCAGGCGCCCTCGGACAGGCCCCACAGGCCGACCCGGTCCGGCGCGACTTCGGGCCGGGTGCGCAGCAGCCGGACGGCGGCCAGGGCGTCGTCGGCCAGCTGCCCGTAGTCCCGGTGGGTCATCGAGTAGCCGTCGGTGCGCTTGTCGAAGATCAGCGTGGTGACGCCGTGCCGCGCGTAGGACTCGGCGGCGGCCCGCAGCTCGGCCAGCGGGCCCGGGCCGGCCCCGGGGAGCATGACCAGTCCGGGGCCCCGGGTGCCGGCCGGCGCGGCGGGTGCGGCCAGCACCAGGCCGTGCAGGGTGGTGCCGCCGGCGCCGGTGAAGTCGACCGGGATGGGGACCGGATCGCCCGGAGCGGGCGAGGCGCTCGCGGCTGTGATGTCCACGGGCGCGGCGCTCGCCGGCCCGGCGGTGGGGAGCAGCCCCAGCAGGGCCGCCAGCAGGACGGTGACCAGCGGCAGCGCCGGTCCGGTGCGGGATGTTCGGACGGATCCGGTGCTCAACGTTGGTCTCCCCCGGTCGTTCTCCACGTGTGGGTCCCAGCCTGGCGGGCGGTGGAGTCCCGGAGCGATGGTGGCCGCACCCGGACCGGGGGTGGGGATGTCCCCCGGAAGCGGCCTCGGTGCCGGGGAACGGAGGGCTCAGCCGACCTCGTCGGGCCCGGTGAAGTCGGGCGGCGTGTACCCGGGCCTGGTGAAGTCGGGCGGGGTGAAGGCCGGGCGGGCGGTGCGGCCCTCGGGGCCGGTCGGTCCGTCGGGGCCGGGGCTGGTGAACGCGGGTGAGGTGTAGCCGGGGCTGCTGAAGTCGGGGCTGCTGAAGTCCGGGCCACCGTGGTCGGGCCGGGCCGCCGGGCCCGGCACCGGTGGCAGCGTGTCGAGCAGGTACGGGACGAGTCCGCGCTCGCGCAGCGCGGTGCGCCACTCGCCGTGGGCGTCGGCGAGTTCGGCGGCGAGCTCCGGGTCGGTGCCGGCCGGGGTGGTCGCGGTGCCGTCGCGCAGGGCGGTGAGCAGCAGCCCGATGATGCCGATGGCCATCGCGGCGACCCCGGCGGCGAGCGCCACCCAGCCGGCCGTGACCAGGGACCGGGCGAGGGCGAGGTCCGGGTTGGTGGCGCGCAGGAGGTAGCCGATCAGCAGGAGGAACAGGGCGGCGGTCCAGGCCAGGATCGGGGTGAGCACGGTGAGGACGGGGAACAGTCCGGCGCCGCCGTTGGCGGAGCGCAGCTGGGTGAGCAGCCCGGGGGCGGCGGGTTCGCTGCCGGTCGGCGGGGGCGGGGGCGCGCTGTGCAGGCTCTCGCGCAGCCGGGTGTAGTGCGCGTACTCGCCGGCGGCCGCGGCGTTGACGCGGTCGGCGTCGCGCAGCGCGCGGATGCGCAGCTGGTCGGTGGTGAGCGCGCCGGGAGCGCGCAGGGCGGTGAGGACGGTGCGGTCGCGCAGGGCTTCCGTGAGGAGGCGCTCGTACTCCGGGCGGTCCTCGGCGAGCAGTGGCGGGGGGTTGGACATGGGGACCCCGTTCGTGCGGACCCTGTTCGCTCCGCCCCGAGGGCGCGCGGCCCTCAGGACGCCGAAACGGGCGCGGAGGCGGGCCGCCGGATGGGCGGCCGGGTGTGGTGTGCCTCATGGTAGGGGCGGGCGCGCCCGGGCTGACAGTCGGTTTCCGGAACTTCGCGCCCCCGGACGCGCGCGTGCGACGGCGCGGGCGCCGGGAACAACTGTTCGATGCCGATGGTCGGTTGACGATCGATGGGCGACCGGCCGGCGATCGGCCGGTGATCGACTGGCCGTCAGCTGATGGGCAGTCGGGCGACCAGCAGTCGCCCCTCCATGGTGACGCCGCCGTCCATCGCCACCGCGAGTTCGTCCGCGTACACGTACGGCCCCGGGATGTGCGGCGGCTGGCCGTCGTCGTTGTGCACCGCGCCGGTGAGGTAGGGGATCGGGCTGTGCCCGTGCACGATCCGGCTGCCGCCGTAGGTGTCCAGCAGCTCGTGGACGGCGGTCGGGCCGGCGTCGCCACGGAACGCGAACCGCTTGGTGAAGCGGCGGAAGCAGTCCCACCACTCGTCCACGCCGCCGTCGGCGAGCAGGCCGTGCACCGCGTCGTTGACGTCGGGGATGGACTCGCCGTACTCCAGGTACGCGGTGGTGTCGGAGTGCAGCAGCAGGTGGCCGTCCTCCAGCGCGATGGCGGGCAGCCGGGAGAGCCAGCTGATGTGGTGCGCCTCCAGCCGGTCCAGGTCGTTCTGCTGGCCGCCGTTGAGCCGCCAGGCGGCGAGGAAGGAGGCGGTGCCGGCGGTCGACTGGACGGGCTCGTCGCCGTACTTGGCGGCGCCGAGGAAGAGCAGTTCGTGATTGCCCATCAGGGCGCGGCAGTAGCCGCCGGCCGCGGCGGCCTCGGCGGCCAGCTGCATGACCAGGTCGATGACGCCGATGCCGTCGGGGCCGCGGTCGGTGAAGTCGCCGAGGAACCAGATCCGGGCGCGGCCGGCGGACCAGTGGCCGTCGGCGTCGATCAGGCCCTGGTGGCGCAGCTCGGCGCGCAGCTCCTCCAGGTAGCCGTGCACGTCGCCGACGACGTAGACCGGGCCGGGCGGCTCGCCGGGGCCGGGGGCCGGGTACGGGTAGGTCGGTGCGGCGGGGTCGGGCAGCGGCGGGCCGAGCTCGATGGTCGGCGGGTCGTCGCGGCCGGCGATCTGGAGCGCCGGGGAGGGCTGGTCGGGCAGGGTGGGCTCGTAACCTCCCTGCTCCTGGCCGTCGTAGCCCGGGCGGTCCTCGTAGGCCGTACCGTCCTCGTAGCCGGTACCGTCCTCGTACCCGGCGCCGTCCTCGTAGCCGTCCTGTCCCTGGTGCGGGAAGGCCGGGGCGTGGTCCATGCCGATCCCCTGGGCGTGCACGGTGTGGCCCTGGTCGTCGGCGTGCCAGTGCTGCTCCAGGTAGCGGGCTCCGCCGTAGCCGCTGTAGGTCTCCCCCTCGTAGGTCTCCCCGTCGTAGGACGCGGCGGGGTAGCCGGGGGCGGGATCGGGTTCGTAATAGGTGCCGTACGGCAGCACGTCGAGGTCCGGCTGGTGGCGGGGGCCCGAGTGGGGGTGCTCGGGTCCGGGGAAGCGGTCCTCGGGTGTCATTCGCCCATCATAGGAAGACCACTCTCCCGGCGTCGTCACCTGGTGGGTATCCAATCCTCCGGAGCGTCAGCCGGGCGGTCCCGCGGGGTCCGTTTTGTCCCGGCTCGGTACGGTCTCGTCAGCACTGCCCGAGCGCTCGTCGCGCCGCCTCGGCACGTGGCCCCTCGGCCCGTGCCCGGTGCGGTGGCTCGGTGGTCTAAACCTCGCCCGGAGGGCGGGGCGGGCTGATGGTGGTGCGCGGGCTCCGGCGCTGGGAGGACGCGCGGACGATCAGTTCGGTCGGCATCAGGGTGCCCGGCGGCGGCCCGGTGCCGGCGGTGCGGAACCGCGGCGGGAAGAGCCGGGCGATGTCGACGCCCGTCCCGGAGTCCACGCCCTCGATCGCGTCGATGAGCAGGTTGACCACCGTGGTGCCGATCTTGCGCGGCTTGAGCGAGAGCGTGGTGATCGGCGGCTCGGTGGCCGCGTAGACGTCGCTCTCGCTGCAGCAGACCAGCAGCAGGTCGTCCGGCACCCGCAGGCCGTACCGGCGGGCGGCGGCCAGCAGGTCGGTGCCGTTGGGGTCGAACAGTCCGTAGACGGCGTCCGGCCGGTCGGGGCGGGCGAGCAGCCGGTCGGCGGCGACGGCGCCGGCGGCCGGGTCGTGCGCCGGGTAGGCCTCGTACACCGGTTCCTGCCCGACCTTGGCGCACCAGCCGAGGTAGGCCTCGGTGGAGAGCCTGGTGTAGGTGTCGGTGCTGGTGCCGGTGAGCAGGCCGATCCGGCGGGCGCCGGCCTCGGAGAGGTGGTCGAGGATGCCGAGCACGGCGGCCTCGTGGTCGTTGTCGACCCAGGCGGTGACCGGGCAGTTGCCGGGCTTGCCGTCGCTGACCACCGGGACGCCGGACCGGTACAGCTCGCTCACCAGGGGGTCCTGGTCGGGCGGGTCGATCACCACGGTGCCGTCCAGGGCGATGTTGCCCCAGACGTCGTGCCGGGAGGAGGCGGGCAGCACCACCAGCGCGTAGCCGCGGCCCAGGGCGGCGCTGGTGGCGGCCCGGGCCATCTCGGCGAAGTACGCGAACTCGGTGAAGGTGAACGGCTCTTCACCGTAGGTCGTGACGGTCAGCCCGATCAGGCCGGACCGTCCGGTGCGCAGGGTGCGGGCGGCCGCGGAGGGGCGGTAGCCGAGGCGCTCGGCGACCTCGCGCACCCGGCTGCGGGTCTCGTCGGGCAGGCGGCCCTTTCCGTTCAGCGCATCGGAGACCGTGGTGATCGACACTCCGGCGGCTGCTGCCACATCCCGGATGCCGGCCCGCTCCAGACGCCGCGAGGTGGTGGGACGCCGACCGCTCTGGTTGGCTGCTGCTGTCATGGCGGACCGATCGTATGGCTCCTGACAAGGGTCTGTGACCGGCGCATCGGGAGCCTGCGGAGATACGTTTCTCCACGAGTGAGCCGGGGTGCGCCCCTTCGATACCCGCCTGAAACCAGGCCTCTTACCTCTGACATGTGCCAAAGGAACCGGGCAGAATGGCTGATCTGCGCCTGTAACCCGACCGGGCATCTCACTCCTACGGGTGAGGGCGGCTCGGTATCGTGCAAGGCACCCGACCGGGGTGGTCCGGGCGCGTCACGAGGTTCCGGGCACGGAGGCGAACCCGTCCGTGGCGGGCGAGCGCACCGGAGAGTTCCGCAACTGGAAACGGAGTACGACCGTGAGCAGTGGTACGTCAGCGCAGGGCCCGCGGCTGCGGCCGACCCTCGACGGCATCCCCACGTACAAGCCCGGCAAGCCGGCCGGCGCCGACGCCTACAAGCTGTCCTCGAACGAGAACCCCTACGAGCCGCTGCCCGGCGTGCTGGAGACGGCGATCAAGGCGGCCGGCTCGTTCAACCGCTACCCCGACATGGGGGTCACCGAGCTGACCTCGGTGCTGGCCGAGCGCTTCGGGGTGCCCGCCGAGCACATCGCCACCGGCACCGGCTCGGTCGGCGTCGCCCAGTCGCTGGTGCTCGTCACGGCCGGCCCGGGCGACGAGGTGATCTTCGCCTGGCGCTCCTTCGAGGCGTACCCGATCGTCGCCACGGTCGCCGGGGCCACGCCCGTCCCGGTGCCGCTCAAGGCCAACGGTGACCACGACCTGGACGCGATGCTCGCCGCGGTCACCCCGAACACCCGGCTGATCTTCGTCTGCAACCCCAACAACCCCACCGGCAACGTGATCCACCGCGCCGAGCTGGAGCGCTTCCTGGACGCCGTCCCGAGCGACGTCCTGGTCGTGGTGGACGAGGCCTACATCGAGTTCATCCGTGACCCCGAGGTGCCCAACGGCATCGACCTCTACCGGGACCGCCCGAACGTCTGCGTGCTGCGCACCTTCTCCAAGGCGTACGGCCTGGCGGGCCTGCGGGTCGGCTTCGCCATCGCGCACGAGCCGGTGGCGGCCGCGCTGCGCAAGGTCGCCACCCCGTTCGGCGTGAGCCGGCTCGCCCAGGACGCCGCCGTCGCCTCGCTGCGGGCCGAGGAGGCGCTGCTGGTGCGGGTGGAGGCGCTGGTCGAGGAGCGCACCCGGGTGGTGGCCGGGCTGCGTGCCCAGGGCTGGGAGATCCCGGACTCGCAGGCCAACTTCGTCTGGCTCTGGCTCGGCGACCGCTCGCAGGAGTTCGCCGCCGCGTGTGCCGAGGCCGGCGTGATCGTGCGGCCGTTCCCGGAGGGCGTGCGGGTGTCGATCGGCGAGGCCGAGGGCAACTCGATCTTCCTGTCGGTGGCGGAGGCCTTCCGCAAGTCGCTCTGATGTCCTGCTGGTGATCGCGGGGGCGCGCCGGTCCTGTGG
>NZ_JBHVFE010000473.1:0-6971 GCF_042801945.1 Kitasatospora sp. NPDC057542 | reverse complement strand
GGCCGGGCCCCGCCCGCCGTCAGCCGCGGCGGACACCTGTCCTTCGCCGCAGCACGGCACCCGCGCCCGCCAGCGCGGTGGCCCCCAGGGCGGCCGCCGCCGTCACGGCCGGCAGCGCCGAACCGCCACCCGCGGCCTCCGCCACGGCTGCGGAGCGCGGCGCGGCGTCCACCTGGTAGCCGCCGCCCTCGCCCGCCCGGTCGTACGCCGAGCCGGGCAGCTTGTCCCCGTACCGCTATGGCCGTCGACGGGGCCGGGACCGAGGTGTGAACAGGCCGACGTGGATGTGGACGCCGCCCGGAAAACCCCGCGCAGCGGGCCCGGACCGGTGACAAACCGCCGCGCCGATGTGAATATTCACGGTCAAACGCCGGTCCGTCCGAGCCGGCCGCGAGCCGGACCGCCCGCCCCCAGGAGACCGCCATCCACAAAAGCGACCCAGCCGACCTCGCCGCCGCCCTGCGCACCGGCCCCTTCCACCTCGCCCTGCGCACCGCGATCTCCGCCCGGGGCCTCGCCCTGCACCGCATCCGCCGCCACCTCGCGCTGCGCGGCGTCAACGTCGGCCTCACCAGTCTCAGTTACTGGCAACAGGGCCGCCGCCGTCCCGAACGCGCCGAGTCACTGCGCGCCGTCGCCGCCCTGGAAGAGGTCCTCGACCTGCCCGAACACTCCCTCACCCGGCTGCTCGGCCCTCGCCGCGCCGCCGGCCCCACCCCGGCCGGCCCGCCCGTCCGCCCCTACCGTGACCTCATCTCCCCCGCCGTGGCCGTCGACGGCCTGCTCGCCACCCTCGCCGGCCCGCGCGACACCGGGCTGCACACCATCACCCACATCGAACGCATCCGGGTCGGCCCCGACCGCCGGCTCACCCGCCGCGACTCCCAGCACGCCCTGCGCGCCGACCGGGACGGCATCGACCGCTACCTCGCCCTCTACCAGGGCGACCCCGGCAGCGACATCACCCGCGTCGGCGTCCGCGCCGAGGAGAACTGCCGCCCCGGCCGCATCCGCCGCGACCAGGCCCACCACCTGCGCGCAGACGTACCAGAACGCCGATCACCTGCCGGCGCCCGCCACGGCGGCCGCCACCGACCCCTTCGGGACGAAGGTGGCCGGTGCGCACCCGATCAAGGACGCCTGACGGCCCCGCGGCTCCGCTGGGGGGCGCGGAAGTCCACGATCAGGGAGTCCTCCACCGGCAGGTAGCCGATCTGCTGGTAGATGGAGTTGCTGGTCGGGTTGGCGAGGTTGGTGTAGAGCAGGACCTCGGTGGCGCCGTGGGCGAGGACGTGGGCCGAGGCGGCGGCGGTGACGGCGGTGCCGTAGCCGTGCCCGCGGCTCCCGGTGGGGGTGTAGACCGGGCCGATGCGGGACATGCCGACGAGGATCGGGCTGCTGCCCGCCAGGGCGACCGGGCGGCCGTCGTCCTCCCACAGGTGCAGGCAGCCGTTCGCGATCCGCTCGTCCACCGCCCGCGGGACGTCGGGGAGTTCGACCTCGGCCTCGACCAGGAACTCCTCGTACCAGCGGATCGCCAGTTCCCGGTCGGCCGGTTCGGCCAGCCGGTGGCGGCCTGCGGGCGGGCGCGGTGGGCCGGCCAACTCGCCGAGCCGGTAGAGCCGCTCGTCGAAGCGGACGGACTGCTCGGTGCCGGTGGCCGCCGTCCAGGCGTCGGCGAAGGCGCGGACCGCTTCGGAGCCGCCGCCGACCCCGGTCACCGTGGTGAACCCGGTTCCGGCGGCGGCCAGGCCGATCGCCAGCTCGGCGGCCGCGGCCGGCGGCATGAAGGAGAGCCGGGGGTCGAACGGCGGTGTCTGGAGGAAGGCGCCCGCGACCGGGCCGCCCTCCTCGGCCCGCCACCAGCCGAAGACCGGCGGTTCGCCGAACACGGTCGGGCCGGACTCGGTCAGCCGGTGCGTGATGGTGAGCAGGACGGTGTTCTCGGCGGGGCGGGCGGCCAGGAAGGCCCCCGCCTCCTCCCGGAACTCGTCGAGGGAGGTGCTGAAAGTCCAGGTCATGGCCCATCGTGGACCGGAGCCGGACGTGTTCGCCAACGATTATCCGGCCGCCGCCGGGACGCCCGTTATGCGACCGCCACGCCCAGCTTCTCGGCCAGTGCCGCCGGATCGGTGGTCGGGGCGTCGCAGGCGAAGTGCCGGCAGACGTACGCCGCGGGCGCCCCGTCGACCAGCGGCCGGTCGGCCAGCAGCGGCACCTCGGTCCCTCCGGGCGTGCCGACCGCGACCACCGTCCCCGGCGCCGTCCCGAGCAGCGCGGCCCGCCGCAGCGCCGCGGTGGCCGGGTCGCCGTCCGGGCCGACGACGGCGACCTCGCGCGGCCCGTCGAGCAGCGCCTCGGCGACGGCGAGGCCCCAGCCGATGAACCGCGGCGCCCGGCCGGCGAGCGCGCCGACCACGCCGAGGGCCCGCTCGGCGGCCGTGCGGTGCCGGTCGGAGCCGGTGTACGCGGCGTACGTGAGCAGGGCGCCGGCGGCGGCCGTCCAGCCGGACGGGGTGGCGTTGTCGGTCGGGTCCTGCGGGCGGCGGATCAGCTCCTCGGCGTCATCGGCGGTGTCGTAGAGCGCGCCGGAGGCCTCGTCGGTGAAGTGCTTGAGCACGGTGTCGAGCAGGCCGCCCGCCAGCTGGAGCCAGGAGGACTCGCCGGTGACGGCGTACAGCGCGAGGAAGCCCTCGGCGGTGTCCGCGTAGTCCTCCAGCACACCGGCGTTGGTCCCGGCCCGGCCGTCCCGGGAGGTGCGCAGCAGCCGGCCGTCCGCGGTGAGGTGGACGGCGAGCAGCAGGTCGGCAGCGCGCTCGGCGGCCTCGACCAGGTCGGGGCGGTCCAGCAGCGCACCGGTCTCGGCGAGGGCGGCGATGGCGAGGCCGTTCCAGGCGGCGACCACCTTGTCGTCCCGGGCCGGGGCGGGGCGCGCCGCCCGGGCCTCGGCCATCCGGGCCCGGATCGTCTCGTACGCGGCGAAGTCCTCGGGGTCGGCGAGGAGTTGGAGCACCGAGGTGCCGTGTTCGAAGGTGCCCTCGGCGGTGACGGTGAACAGCCGGGCGGCGGTGGCCGCGTCGGCGGGGCCGAGCAGGTCGACCAACTGCCCGGGCTCCCACACGTAGTGGGCGCCCTCGGCGGACTGCCCGGTCTCCTCGTCCAGGCTGTCGGCGTCCAGCGCCGAGGCGAACGCGCCCTCGGGCGTGCGGAGTTCGCGCAGCAGGAAGTCCGCCGTGGACAGTGCGACCCGGCGGGCCAGGTCCGATCCGGTGGACCGCCACAGGTGCAGGTAGGCCCGCAGCAGCAGGGCGTTGTCGTACAGCATCTTCTCGAAGTGCGGCACCACCCAGCCGGCGTCCACCGCGTACCGGGCGAAGCCGCCGCCGAGCTGGTCGTGGATGCCGCCGCGGGCCATCGCCTCGCCGGTGCGGACGGCCATCTCCAGCGCCGCCTCCGAGCCGGTCCGGGCGTGGTGGCGCAGCAGGAACTCCAGCACCATGGCCGGCGGGAACTTGGGCGCGCCGCCGAAGCCGCCGCGGCTCTGGTCGAAGTCCCGGCTGAGGGTCACCAGCGCCTGGTGCAGATCCGCCTCTCCGGGCGGGTTGTGGGCGCCGGCCGAGTAGACGGCGGCCCGTTCGGCCAGGTCGGCCCGGATCCGTCCGGCGACCTGGCCGACCTCCTCCCGCCGGTCCCGCCAGGCGGCGTCCACGCCCTCCAGCACCTGCCGGAAGGACGGCATCCCGTGCCGGGACTGCGGCGGGAAGTAGGTGCCGAAGTAGAACGGCTCCTTGTCGGGGGTGAGGAACACCGTCATCGGCCACCCGCCCTGCCCGGTCGCGGCCTGCACCGCCTCCATGTACACGGCGTCGACGTCCGGCCGCTCCTCCCGGTCCACCTTGACGGCGACGAACCGCTCGTTGAGGTACTCGGCGAGGCCGGCGTCCTCGAAGCTCTCGTGTGCCATGACGTGGCACCAGTGGCAGGCCGAGTAGCCGACCGACAGCAGCACCGGCACGCCGCGCCGCCGCGCCTCGTCGAAGGCCTCCACCCCCCAGGGCCACCAGTCCACGGGGTTGTCGGCGTGCTGGAGCAGGTACGGCGAGGTCGCGTCCGCGAGACGGTTCGGCATGCCCCCATCCTCGCGCATCCGGCGCCGGCGCGCGGCAGGTCAGGACGGTCCGGAGGCCGGCGTCGAAGGTGCGCATCCGCCCGAGTGCCCCGGTCTGGGTCGGGCGGCGGAGTCCGTCGGCGACACGGCCGGAGCCCGGGGGTCACCGCGGGCGGGGCCGGCGGCTCACTCCTTCGGGGCCTCCGGCTGCTCGACGAAGTCGACCTTCTTGAACTGCCGGTTCATCGACTTGGCCAGGAACCAGGTCGCGACGCCGAGGGCGGCGAAGACGAGGAAGCCGAGGAGGCCAGGGGTGACCTTGGCGTCGTCGACGGCGAGGTCAGCGGCGAGGTGGACGAGGTTCACGGAGGCACTCATATCTCTATGGTGGCCCGGCTCACGGGGAGCCGGGCCATCGGGGGGTGGTTCAGTCGCGCGTGTCGGCGGCCTCGACCGCCAGGGTGGGGGTGCGCAGGCCGGCGAACAGGTCGTCCTCCGGCAGGTCCACGTCGACCAGGGTACGGGCGAGCTCGTAGTCCTCGGTGGGCCAGACCTCCCGCTGGACCTCCAGCGGGACGCGGAACCACGGGCCGTCCGGGTCGATCTGGGTCGCGTGGGCGATCAGCGCGCGGTCACGGGTCTCGAACCAGTCGCCGCAGTGGACCCGGGTGGTGATCTCGCGCTCCTTGCGGCCGCTCTTCTCCCAGCCCTCGATCCACTCGCCGTACGGCGACTCGTGGCCGTGCTCGGTGAGGTACTCGTGCAGGGCCCGGATGCGGCCCATCGGGAAGCCGTGGTTGTAGTACAGCTTGAGCGGCTGCCAGGGCTCACCGGCCTCCGGGTAGGCGTCCGGGTCGCCCGCGGCGTCGAAGGCCACCATGGTGATCTTGTGGGTCATGATGTGGTCCGGGTGCGGGTAGCCGCCGTTCTCGTCGTAGGTCGTGATGACCTGCGGCTTGAACTCGCGGATCAGCCGGACCAGCGGCTCCGCCGCCTCCTTGACGTCCTGGAGGGCGAAGCAGCCCTCGGGCAGCGGGGGAAGCGGGTCCCCCTCGGGCAGGCCGGAGTCCACGAAGCCCAGCCAGGCCTGCTCGACGCCGAGGATCGCCCGCGCCTCGTCCATCTCCTTGCGGCGCACCTCGTGGATGTTCTCCTCGATGTACGGGTCCCCCTGGAGCTTGGGGTTGAGGACCGACCCGCGCTCGCCCCCCGTGCAGGTGGCCACCAGCACGTCCACGCCCTGCTCGACGTACATGGCCATGGTGGCCGCGCCCTTGCTGGACTCGTCGTCCGGGTGGGCGTGCACCGCCATCAGTCGCAACTGCTCAGTCAACGCCTTGCGTTCCTTCCACACTCGTCGGGCGTTCCGCGAAGTCCGGGTCTGCCCACCGTACGAACCGCTCACTTCGGGACCGCGTCGCCGCGGGGCCGGGCCGCGGAACGTCGCCGGCGCGGCCGAGCCCTGCCCCCGCCGGACCGGCCGCGGGCGTGCCCCTCCTATAGTGACGGACTGGAGGAGCGTCGCATTCCCCCGCACCACCCGCGCGGCCCCTCCCCCCAGGAGAGGACGGAGTCCGATGAGTGCAGACACCACCGCCACCGGTCTGCCCGAGGGGCGCTACGGCCGCGGCGGCGACCGCGACTCGGACCGCCGCCTGAAGGTGATCGGCGCGGTCTGCGGCGTGCTCGGCCTGGGCCTGATCGCCTGGCTGGGCGGCTCCTACCTGCTGCGCGAGTCGAAGATCAACGGCTCGGTGCCGACCTTCCAGGTGCTCTCCGACTCCGAGGTCCAGCTGCACCTCACCGTGCGCAAGAGCGACGGGCAGGCCGGCACCTGCACGGTCCGCTCGCAGGGCGACGACCACGGGGTGGTCGGGGTGGCCGACTTCCCGGTCCCGGCGGCCGGCTCCAGCTACGACGCGGTGGTCACCCTGCGCACCACCTCGCGCGGCACCACCGCCGAGCTGCTCGGCTGCACCCCGGCCAAGTAGCGCGCACCCGAGCAGCGTGCACCCCCGCCCGGCGGTGTGCGCCCTGAGCAGTGCACCCGTCCCCCGTAGCGCGCATATTCGATCCGGAGAGCGGGCATCCGTAGAGGGTCCCGCACCCCGTTGCCGTACACCCCGGCGTCACGCCACCGTCAATGGCGCGCCAATGCCTCTCCCGCTTGTCAGCAGGACTTGTTAGGCTCGTGGTTTCGCCCCTTCCGCACCGGATGGTACGGGAGCGGGCGTTGCTTTGTAGTTGAGACCGATATCACCACCACCCCTGCTGACGACTCACACCCTCAGCACAGCCCCAGCACCTACGAGGAGCACCCGTGACCCAGACCAGTGAGAACGTGACCTGGCTCACTCAGGCCGGCTACGACCAGCTCAAGGCCGAGCTGGACCACCTGACCGGGCCCTGGCGCATCGAGATCGCCCAGAAGATCGAGGCGGCGCGCGAGGAGGGCGACCTCAAGGAGAACGCCGGCTATCACGCGGCGAAGGAGGAGCAGGGGAAGTACGAGCTGCGCATCCGCCAGCTGACCCAGCTGCTGGAGCGGGCCAAGGTCGGCGAGGCACCGGCCGACTCGGGCGTGGTGGCCCCGGGCATGGTCGTCACGGTCGCCTTCGACGGCGACGAGGACGACCTCATGGAGTTCCTGCTCGCCTCCCGCGAGGTCGCGGGCGCCGACGACCTGGACGTCTACTCGCCGCAGTCCCCGCTGGGCCGCGCGATCGACGGCAAGCAGATCGGCGACGAGGCCACCTACGAGCTGCCGAACGGCAAGCCGGCCATGGTGAAGATCGTCAAGGTCGTGCCGCACGCCGGCTGACCCGGCCGCACGACACGAGGGCGGCCGCGGAGGTCCAGGACT
>NZ_JBHVFE010000472.1:0-6972 GCF_042801945.1 Kitasatospora sp. NPDC057542 | reverse complement strand
GGGGCACGGGCGCTTCCTCAGACGCGGACGGGCTCCGGCACCCGGGCCCGGACCGCTCGCTCGTCGCGCGTGGTCGCCGCCGCCACCGCGCACGCCACCAGCGCCAGCGCCGCCGCCGCGAACGGGAACCACCGCCCGCCCAGCACCGCGATCGCCGTCGACCCCGCCACACCCCCGGCCGCCGTCCCCAGGTACAGCGCACTGCTGTTCAGCGAGATCAGCAGCGGCGCGTTCCCCGGATCGATCGACGCCAGCCGGTGCGGCAACGCCACCGACACCGCCCACCCCGCCAAAGGCACCACCATCGCGTACCCCAGCGCCCCCGGCATGCCGCGCCCCAGCCACGGCAGCGCGGCGAACGCGCCGGCGGCCGCCGCCGAGCCGGCCAGCAGCACCCGCCGCACCCCGAGGCGGTCCACCAGGCGCCCGCCCAGCCAGCTGCCGGCCACCGACATCACGCCGCAGGTCAGCAGGACCACGCTCAGCCGGTCGGCGTCGCCGCCGGTGGCGCCCGAGACGGCGGTGGCCAGGTAGATGTAGACGCTCTGGAAGGCGAGGAAGAACACCAGCGTGGTGGCCGCGGCGCCCAGCACCCGGCGCTGTGCCAGCGGCGCCAGGCGCGCCTTCAGGGTGGGGGCGGCGGTGGGGGCGGGCAGGTCGCGCAGCAGCAGAGCCAGGCCCGCCAGGGCCGCCAGGCCCAGGGCGGTGACCAGCCACATCGTCATCCGCCAGTCGGTGCGCCCCACCCAGGTGCCCAGCGGCACGCCGAGTGCGGTGGCCACCGTCATCCCGCCCAGCACCGTCGCCAGCGCCCGGCCGCGCCGCTCGGGGGCGACCAGGGTGGTGGCCACCGCGTTGGCGGTCGGGGTGTAGAGGGCGGCGCCGGCCGCGGCCAGGACGCGGGTGGCCAGCAGCAGCCCGTAGGTGGGCGCGAGCGCACTGAGCGCGTTGGCCGCGCTGAACACCGCGAGTGCGGTCAGCAGCAGGCGCCGGCGCGGCCAGCGGGCGGTGAGCGTGGCCAGCACCGGGGCCAGCAGCGCGTAGCCGAGCGCGAAGACGGTGACCAGCTGGCCGGCGGCCGGCACCGACACCCCCAGGTCGGCGGAGATCGGGCCGAGGATGCCGGCGACGACCATCGAGTCGGTGCCCATGGCGAAGGTGCCGAGGGCGAGCAGGAGCAGACGTACGGGCACGGGAGAGCCCCCCGGGGCACAAAGGTGGACGGTCGGACGGGACTGTTGGATGGACATGCAACAGTTTGACGCTCGTCAAACACTCGGGGATTGGTGGATGATTGTCAAACCATTCATTCCCCGCCCGCGGCCCCGAGGAGCGTGCGCCATGAGCGACGACGAGCGGCTTCCCCAGCCCGCCACCGCCGACATCGACCTCGTCACCGTCCTGCACGCCCTCGGTGACCCCGTACGCATGACCCTGCTGCTCAGCTACGCCGACGGCGGCGAGCACTCCTGCGACCCGCGCGGCCTGGGCCTGGACCACCTCCACAAGTCGACCGTCTCCCACCACATGCGGGTGCTGCGCGAGGCCGGCGTCACCACCACCCGCGTCGCCGGCCGCAACCGCTTCGTCAGCCTGCGCCGCACCGACCTCGACACCCGCTTCCCCGGCCTGCTCGACGCGCTCCTGACAGCCTCGGCAACTCCCGCACCCCAGAAGCCGGTTGGCCCCTAGGGAGCCGGCGCACCCGGCTGCCGCCACAGGCGTAGGCCTGCGGTCGCAAGGCACCGCGGGCGGCTCCTGCCACGGACGGACGCGCCCGGGCGGGCCCGGTCGGCACGGTGGACGCGCACGCCGCCACCCGGCGTACCGCCGTCGCCGAACCGCCCGAGGAGCCACGCCTGTGACCAGACCTCAGCCCGGCCGTCCGCTCACCCGCCGCGGTGTCCTCGGGGCGCTCGCCCTCGGCGCCGCCACCGTCGCCGCCGGCGCCGGGCCCGCCCGCGCCGACGCCCCGCCGGCCGACGCCGCCGGGCAGCCCCGCCTGAGCCTGCCCGCACCCACCGGCCCCCACCCCGTCGGCACCGCCCTGCTGTACCTGACCGACCCCGCCCGCACCGACGCCTGGGCCCCCGTGCCGCGCCCGCGCGAACTGCGCGCCCGCCTCTGGTACCCCGCGGCCCCCGGCGCCCGCGGCCCCCACGCACCGTGGATGAGCCCCGCCGAGACCGCCCACCTCCAGGCCGCCTACTTCGCCGTCCCCGACGCCCGCCTCACCTGGCCCACCACCCACGCCCGCCCGAACGCGCCCGCCGACCGCACCCGCCGCCACCCCGTCGTCCTCAACTCCCACGGCTCCGGCGCCGACAGCGCCTTCAACACCGCCCTCGCCGAGGAACTCGCCTCCCACGGCCACGTCGTCGCCGCCGTCGACCACACCTACGACGCCGGCGAGGTCGAATTCCCCGGCCACCGCCTCGACGTACGCGACAAGGCCCGCGTCCAGGCGATGACCGACGCCGAGATCGTCGCCTACCGGGCCGCCGACACCCGCTGCCTGCTCGACCGCCTCGAAAGCGGCCCGCTGCCCGCCGGCCTCCACACCACCCTCGACCTCGACGCCGTCGGCATGTTCGGCCACTCCATGGGCGGCGCCACCACCGCCCAGGCCCTGCACGACGACCCCCGCATCCGCGCCGGTGCCGTCCTGGACGGCCCCCTGTTCAACACCAGCGCCACCGCCGACCAGGCCCGCCCCCTGCTGCTGATGGCCTCCGCCTGGGACAGCCCCGCCCGCGACGCCATGTGGGACACCCTGTGGCCACACCTGACCGGCTGGCGCCGCCGCCTGACCCTCACCCGCTCAGGACACCTGTCCTACTGCGACCTCCAACTGCTCGTCCCCCAGGGACAGAGCGTCTTCGCCTGGCCCGCCGACCAGCTGGAACACTTCCTCGGCACCGGCGACCCCCACCGCGCCGTCGCCGCCCAACGCGCCTACCTCACCGCCTACTTCAACCTCCACCTGCGCGGCATCCCCACCCCCCTGCTGGACGCCCCCACACCCCGCTGGCCCGAGATCCGCTTCGACGCCTGAACCCCGTTCCGCCGGTTCGACCACCGCGTGCACCCGCTCGACCGTCACCCGGTCGCCCTCCTGCATCTCGGCGATCCTCGCCGGCACGTCGCGCAGCGCCTCGGCCGCCTGCTGCGCCGGCGAGGCCCTGCGCGCGGCCTTCTTCACCTCCTGCGCGCGGTCCTTCACCGCCGCCCGCTCCTCGGCGGAGAACCCCTCGTGCCCGCTGCCCATCGTCGACCCCCTCTTCCGTACCGTCGTGCGATCTTGGGACCGGACCCCAGCGGTCCCCACCGACAACGGAAGGACCCCACATGCCCATCACAGGCGTGCTCTTCGACGTCGACGACACCCTCTTCGACTACACCGGATCGGAACGCGCCGGCATCCTCGCCCACCTGCACCGACTCGACCTGCTGCGCCGCTTCCCCGACCCCGAGGCGGCCACAGCGCTGTGGCGCGAGGTCATGGAGGAGCAGTACGCGCGCTTCCTCGCCGGCGAACTGACCTTCACCGCACAGCAGCACGAGCGCACCCGGCACTTCCTCGCCCGCCTCGGCGAGGACACCACCGCCATGCCCGACGAGGCCGCCGCCGCCTGGTTCGCCGGCTACACCGCCCACCGCGACGCCGCCCGGGCCGCCTTCCCCGACGCCGCCCCCGTCCTCGCCGCCCTCGCCCCCACCCACCGGCTCGGCATCGTCTCCAACTCCTCCACCGGCCACCAGCGCGACAAACTCCACGCCACCGGGCTGCTGCACCACTTCGCCGACACCGCCCTCGTCTGCTCCGACGAGCACGGCGAGGCCAAACCCGCCCCCGGCATCTTCCGGGCCGGCTGCGCCCGCCTCGGCCTGCCCCCGCACCAGGTCGCCTACGTCGGCGACAAGTACGACCTCGACGCCCTCGGCGCCCGCGCCGCCGGCCTGCACCCCTTCTGGCTCGACCGCGCCGCCTCCCGCACCCCGGTCGACGACGGCATCCGCGTCCTGCACTCCCTGGCCGACCTGCCCGCCGCCCTGCACACCTGAGGCCCGCGAACCGCCCGGCTTCCGCAACACCCTTTCGCCGCAGCGCCGTTGCACGGACCGCAACCCCGGCCGGCAGACGCGCGATCAACGCGTGCGGGTGGGCCGTGCCCGCTCTACCGGGACGCGGCCCACCCGCGGTGGGTCAGCTGTAGATCACGGACCACTGCTGGGTGTGGTCCCCGGTGCGGCAGCCCTCGACCGTCACCTGGCCCCCGGCGTGGGCGGTCAGGCAGCCCTGGTCACCGTCGGCGGAGTGGATGTACGTGCCGGCGTCGCCGGCCCCGTACCACCAGCGCGACCTGGTCGCGGTGTTGTCGTACGGGTCGTACCAGGGGTTGTACTCGGACAGCTCGCCGGTGTCGTTGAAGCTGCGGCGCAGGTTCCGATAGGTCTTGGTGGTGCAGAAGAAGTCGGTGCACGTCTGCGTCTCGTAGGAGGAGAAGACGACGCTGTTGGTGGAGGTCATGGTGACGTACCACCACTGGTTGCTCTGCCCGGTCTGCGCGTAGGTGTACACCGGGGCGCCCTGGTTGGTGTTGTGGGCGTAGTCGTCCAGGTACTGGCCGGTGCCCATGTTCAGGACGTGCGCCCAGCCCTGCGGTACCGCGGCGTCGGCAGGCGTGGCCAGGGTGACGGTGGCGGCCAGCGCGGCACCGGCCATCAAGGCGCCGGCGATTTTCTTCTTCACTGCGTTCCTCTCGACGTGCTCCCGTCCTGCGGCGACGCCCTCGCATCGCCGACGAGCAGGTGAGTGGAAGGTAGGAAGAACCGGTAGACAGACGATGGACGGCATGGCGGGGACACCACCGCCATGCCGTCCGGGCCGCCACACCCTGGCCGGGCAGGCCCGGGCCGCCCGTGCGCGGGGCCCGGTCAGCCGCCGATGCCGAACAGGGCGCGGCAGCCGTCGCTCAGGCCGGTGACGGTGACCGGGGTGCGGGCGTGCCCGGCCCAGGCCTCGGGACTCAGGCGCAGCCGCTCGGAGACGACCACCCGCCCGTCCAGGACGTCGCGGTCGATGCCGTCGCTGCGGTAGCCGAGCCTGCGCGAGACGGCCAGCGAGGAGTGGTTGTCGGCGAAGGAGAGCGAGGTCGCCGACTGCGTCCCCAGCTCCGCGAAGGCCAGATGGAGCATCGCGGCGCGCATCTCGGTGCCCAGGCCCTTGCCCTGGTACTCCAGGCCGAGCCAGGAACCCGAGACGATCTCGCGCCGCACCCCGAACTCCTTGGCGCGCATGTCCTGGATGCCCACCGGGCGCCCCTCGTGGAAGGCGACCAGGTCCAGCGCCCAGTCCTGTGCGCTCCAGCGACCCATCCGCGCCCAGTGCAACTGCATCACGTGCCGGGCCCGGTCGGCGGGCGGCAGCTCGCCCCACGGCGTCAGGAACGGGCGGTCCTGGGGGAGGTGGACGCCGCGGGCGGCGACGTCCGCCACCTCCGCGAGTTCGTCCTCGGTCGGCAGGCGCAGTTCCAGGCGGGGCGAGGTCACGCGCAGTCCCCGCAGGGGCCAGTGGTCGATGATCATCGAACCAGTGTGCCCAGCCGACGCGCGGCCCGCACCGCCATTTCCACCCTCCCTGACTGCCGGGCCACTCGTGGTGACGCGGTGTCGGGCGGCCGCGTCGTTGCGGCGGGCCGCCCGGTGGTGGCGGATGCGGGGGTGGGCAGGCCGTCAGCGACCGGCCCCGGGCCGGTCGAGGGCAGCGACCTCGCGTACGGCGTCCGCGACGGCGCGGAAGTCCTTCTTCAGGATCGCGCCGTGGTTGCTGGGGACCTTCGCGCTGATCCCGATGTGCGGGTTGCGCTCGGCCACCGACGGCAGCACCGCGCGGATCATCTCCTGCTCGTCACCGCGGCTGCCCAGCGACATCCCCGAGGCGACCACGTACCGGGTCGGGACGGTGATGGCATCCAGCACCGGGCCCAGTTCGCGGGCGCTGCCGATCCTGCCGAGCTCGATGTTGCAGTCGGACATCTGCTCGTGGGTCATCCGCGGGGTCAGCCCGGTGGGGCGCATCAGCGCCATGAGCGGGGCCCACTGCCGGAACTGCTTGCGGATGCGCTGCTCCATCCCCTCGGTGAGCCAGTCGTAGGGCTGCGCGCCGTCGACCAGGACGGCGCCGATGGCGCGCTGCGGGTTGCGCGAGGCCCAGTGCGCGCCGACGAACGCCCCGTAGGACCAGCCCACCAGCAGGGCCCGCTCCACGCCGCGGGCGGCGAGGACGGCGTCGACGTCCCGGACGGCGGCCTCGAAGGAGTAGTCCGCGGAGCGCTTCGACTTCCGGCCGCGGGCCCGCTCGTCGTAGGTGATGTGCCGCAACCGCGGGCCGAGTTCGGCCAGGACCCGGCGCCAGTAGCCCTGGGTGGCGAACTGGCCGTTGAGGTAGACCACGGGCAGGCCGGGGCCGCCGGTGTCGGTGACGGCCAGGGCGGTGTCGTCGACCGGCACCATGCCGGTCCAGGCCGTCGTGCCGGTCGCGGGTGTGGCGTTGCTGGTCATGTCTTCCCCCTGGATGGTGTGGAGCCGGTGCCGGTGTCAGAGGCTGTGGGCGGTGATGTCGCCGTGGGAGGTGGTGGCGCGGATGTCGAGCACGGTGGTGCCGTCGTTGCGCAGGGCGTTGCCGATGCGGCCGTGGCCGGTGCCGGCGTCCAGGGCGGCCGAGACGCCGGCGGCGGCGCCGACGGTGATGCTCCCGGACCGGGTGGTCAGCTCGACGGTGCCCCGCTGCGCCTCGGTGATCCGGATGTCGCCGCGGGTGGTGCTGATCCGGGCGGGGCCGGCGAGGCGGCCGACCTCGACGTCGCCGTCGACGGCGGTCAGGTCGAGGCTCGCGGCCTCGTCGACCTTGGTGTGGCGGTACGCGCCGTCGAAGGCGACGTCGCCGACGCGGCCGACGCCGCGCAGTTC
>NZ_JBHVFE010000471.1:0-6984 GCF_042801945.1 Kitasatospora sp. NPDC057542 | reverse complement strand
CCACCGAGGATCTCGGTGGGGCCCTCCCATGCTCTCCGGATCAGCCCTGCGGCCAGGCCTCGGCCAGCATCTTCCGGGTGTCCGCCAGCAGCTGCGGCAGCACCTTGGTGTGGCCGACCACCGGCATGAAGTTGGTGTCCCCGCCCCAGCGCGGCACCACGTGCTGGTGCAGGTGCGCCGCGATCCCGGCCCCGGCCGCCGCGCCCTGGTTCATCCCGATGTTGAACCCGTGCGCCCCGGAGGCCGCCCGCAGCGCCGTCATCGCCTTCTTGGTGAAGTCCGCCAGCTCGGCCGTCTCGGCCTCGTCCAGGTCGGTGTAGTCGGCCACGTGCCGGTACGGGACCACCATCAGGTGCCCGCCGTTGTACGGGTACAGGTTCAGCACCGCGAACACGGCACTCCCCCGGGCGATGACCAGCCCGTCCTCGTCGCTCAGGGACGGGATCGAGCAGAACGGACAACCGTCGTCCGGAGCCGGGCCAGTGGGCTTGTTCTCACCCTGGATGTAGGCCATCCGATGGGGCGTCCACAGGCGGCGGAAGCCGTCCGGCTCACCGACGCCCCGCTGAAGTTCCGGCTCAGTCGTCATGCTGATCAGCATATTCGCCCGATGGTGCTTGCAAAGCCGCGCGGGGCAGACTCTTCAAGAGCCTGCCCCGCGCATCCCCGCGTGGGCGGGGCCCACGACTTCCGCCCGCGCATGATCATCTCGTGCACAGGGCCACCCCCGCTCAGGCGGGGACTACGTCACACCTGGATGCGGTTCTTCACCGCGTCCACGATCTCCGCAACCGCTTCCGCCAGCGGAACGCCGTTCTTCTGCTCGCCGTTGCGGTAGCGGAAGGACACCGCACCCGCCTCGACGTCGTCATTGCCCGCGATGAGCATGTACGGGACCTTGGAGCGCTGCGCGTTGCGGATCTTCTTCTGCATGCGGTCGTCGGAGGTGTCCACCTCGACCCGGATCCCGTGCTTCTTCAGCTCGGCCGCGACCTCCAGCAGGTACGGCACGTGCTCGTCGGTGATCGGGATGCCGGTCACGGTGACCGGGGCCAGCCACGGCGGCATGGCGCCGGCGTAGTGCTCCAGCAGCACCGCGAAGAAGCGCTCGATCGAGCCGAAGAGCGCGCGGTGGATCATGACCGGCCGCTGGCGCGAGCCGTCCGCCGCGGTGTACTCCAGGTCGAAGCGCTCGGGCAGGTTGAAGTCGAGCTGGATGGTCGACATCTGCCAGGTACGGCCGATGGCGTCCTTCGCCTGCACCGAGATCTTCGGACCGTAGAAGGCCGCGCCGCCCGGGTCCGGCACCAGCGGCAGGCCCTGCTTCTCGGCCACGCTCGCCAGGACGCGGGTGGCCTCCTCCCAGGTCTCGTCGCTGCCGACGTACTTCACCGGGTCCTTGGTCGACAGCTCCAGGTAGAAGTCGGTCAGACCGTAGTCGCGGAGCAGGTTGAGCACGAAGGTCAGGGTCGAGTCGAGCTCGTCCGCCATCTGCTCGCGGGTGCAGTAGATGTGCGCGTCGTCCTGCGTGAAACCGCGGGCACGGGTCAGGCCGTGCACCACGCCGGACTTCTCGTAGCGGTACACCGTCCCGAACTCGAAGAGGCGCAGCGGCAGTTCACGGTACGAGCGGCCGCGCGCGTCGAAGATCAGGTTGTGCATCGGGCAGTTCATCGGCTTGAGGTAGTAGTCCACGCCCTCGTCGAGCTGCATGGGCGGGTACATACCGTCCGCGTACCAGTCGAGGTGGCCGCTCTTCTCGAAGAGCTTCCCCTTGGTGGCGTGCGGGGTGTAGACGAACTCGTAGCCCTCTTCCTCGTGCCGCTTGCGCGAGTAGTCCTCCATGGCGCGGCGGATGATGCCGCCCTTGGGGTGGAAGACGGCGAGGCCGGAGCCGATCTCCTCGGGGATGGAGAAGAGGTCGAGCTCGTTGCCGAGCTTGCGGTGGTCGCGCTTCTCGGCCTCGACCAGGAAGTCCAGGTGGGCCTTCAGCTCGTCCTTGGTCGGCCAGGCGGTGCCGTAGATGCGCTGCAGCATCGGGTTCTTCTCGCTGCCGCGCCAGTAGGCGGCCGCGTTGCGCATCAGCTTGAACGCCGGGATGTGGCGGGTGCTGGGCAGGTGCGGGCCGCGGCAGAGGTCGCCCCAGCACTGGTCGCCGGACTTGGCGTCCAGGTTGTCGTAGATGGTGAGCTCGCCGGCGCCGACCTCGACGTCGGCGCCCTCGCCGGCGGTGGCGGCGGAGCCCTTGAGGCCGATCAGCTCCAGCTTGTACGGCTCGGCGGCCAGCTCCTCGCGGGCGGCCTCGTCGGTGACCACGCGGCGGGAGAACTTCTGCCCGCGCTTGATGATCTCCTGCATCTTCTTCTCGATGGCCTTGAGGTCATCGGGGTGGAAGGGCTTCTCGACGTCGAAGTCGTAGTAGAAGCCGTCCTTGACCGGCGGGCCGATGCCGAGCTTGGCCTCGGGGTAGAGCTGCTGCACGGCCTGGGCCATGACGTGCGCGGTGGAGTGGCGCAGGATGTCGAGGCCGTCCTTGCTGCCGATCGCGACCGGCTCGACCTCGTCGCCGTCCTGGAGGACGTAGGCGAGGTCCTTGAGCTGGCCGCCGACGCGGGCGGCGATGATCGAGCGGTCGTCGGCGAAGAGCTCGGCGGCCGTGGTGCCCGTGGTCACCACGCGCTCTTCCCGATCGGGTTCGCGGCTGATGATTACCCGGACGTCCGTCACCGGTCTCTCCTGACGTGCTGGATTTCAGAGGACGCAGCACTGCGCTGCGCGTGACGATGGTACCGAGAGCGCCGCCCCTGCCGTCCACCTATGCCCCGTCTCCCCCTCCCTCCGCCTTCTCCCCGAGCGACTTCAGCAGCCGCTCGCGGTCCCCTTCCTCCCAGCCGCGGAGCTCCAGTCCGTGTGGGCCGGTCAGCCGGCGGAAGCCGCCGTGCCGGTCCAGCCGGCCGGAGACCCGGATCGGCAAGCCCGCGAGGTGGGCCTCGGCGGCGAGCCGGTAGTCGGGGTCGGGCAGGCGGAGCTTGAGCTCGCGGACCTCGGCGCCGGTCAGCACCCGCAGCCGCACCGAGCCCGGGCCGGCCGGGTCGGCGCGCTTGAGCCGGGTGACCACGCCGACCACGGTGACGGCAACGGCGGGTTCGGTCCGTTCCAGCAGGTCGGCGGCCTCCGCCAGGGCGGGCAGGTCCCCGGGCGAGAAGTCGAGGTCGATCCGGCGGTCCCCGAAGCCGCCCGGCGTCCCGGCGGCGGGCGACCAGGCGACGCTGAGCCGGGCGGCCGTCGCGTCGCGCACCAGGTCCTCGACGGACTGGACGAGCTCCCTGCTGACCCCGGCCTGGACGGCGTTCCCGAAGGCCTCGGGCCCGCCGCTGACCCGGCGGTAGTCGACCGCGTCGCGCAGCGCCTCCAGGGCGCGGACCAGCGTGGTGACGGCGGCGCGGCCCTCGGGAGCGGGGGTGTGGGCGGTGAGGGCGGCGCCCTGTTCGACCAGCAGGACGCGGTCCAGGAAGTCCCCGGCGAGGCCGTCCAGCCGGGCACCGAAGTAGCCGGCCCTGGTCCGGGCGGCCTTGGCGCCGGCGGCGAGCATCCCGCGCGCCGCCTGCCGGAGCCGCTCGGCCTCGTCCCAGGGGGTGGCCCCGGCGCGACCGGGCGGTTCGCGGTGCCAGCGCAGCTCGTCACCGGGGACGGCGAGGGCGAGCAGGATCGAGCGTGCGGAGGGGGTGCGGGAGCGGGAGAGCGCGGTGACGGCGTCGGTGAGGAGTTCGACGGCGTCGTCGAAGCCGGCCCCGGCCGGGACGAGCAGGCTGGTGCCGGGTTCGCCGTCGGGCGGGGTCCAGCGTCCGTACCGGGCGGCCGGTCCGCCGCGGCGGACCCAGCCGTGCCGGGCGAGGAGGGTGGCCAGCACCGTCGGGTCGACGGCGGCCGGATCGGGCAGGGGCCGGGCCGGCTCGCCCGGTCCGTACGGCGGTGTCATGGGTCCGGTTCCTCCCTGCCGGGGCCGGGCCGTCACGGGCTGCCGCCCGCACCGACCCGGGCCATGATGTCGCACAGCGCGCGGTCGTCGAAGACCTTGTCGGTGGGCACGCGGACGTTGGTGCGCCGCTGCCCGGTGACCGGGTGGCCGGCCAGGTTGACCCAGTAGCAGCAGTGCCGCAGCTCCAGGGCGTCCGGGCGGGCCCGCAGCCAGTGGTCGACCCGGCGCGGCAGCAGCATCACGACCAGGATCCGCGCCACGGCGACCCGGGGCCGGGCGAGCTTGCGCAGGTGGTCGTTGTCCAGGGTGAAGCTGAAGAACGGCCCGGCCGGGTCGGGAGCGACCTGCTGGGTGGCCTTGAGCTGGATCTTGACGGTGACCTCGTCGTCCACCTCGTGCGTCCGGGAGCCGTGGCTGACGTGCCAGTCGATGCCGTTGTCCGGGAACGGCTGGGAGAGCGAGCAGCCGGCCGCGGCGGCGACCGCGTGCAGATAGCCGACCTGCAAGGTCTCCATGCAGGCGGTGACCGCGAGGTTCCCCCGCAGTACGGCCGCCGCCTCCTCGGGCTGCGGCTGGGTCGCTGCCATCACCCCGTGGCCTCCCCGGTCCGCGCCCGTCCCGGTCCGGACAGGTCAGTCGATTCGAACGGGACAGTCATGGGCAGGATCCCCGGCCGGGCTTGGGCCAAACGGGTTGAAGTGGCGTCAGAACCGGGTATCAACCGGGCGCAACGCTCGCCTGAGGGGCAGTCATGCAGCAGCACTGGTACACCGGCCCACTCGCCTCCTTCGACACCGAGACGACCGGCGTGGACGTGGAGAACGACCGGATCGTCTCCGCCGCCCTGGTCGTCCAGCTCGCGCCGGGCGCACCGGCGCGGACCACCATCTGGCTCGCCGATCCGGGCGTTCCGATCCCGGACGGTGCCCGCGCGGTGCACGGCATCACGGACGAGCAGGTGCGTGCCCACGGCCGTCCGGCCCGCACGGTGGTGGCGGAGGTCACGCGTGCGCTGGCGGCCGAGGCTCGGGCCGGGCATCCGGTGGTGGTGATGAACGCGCCCTACGATCTGACGCTGCTGGACCGGGAGCTGCGCCGCCATCACGGGCTGACGCTGGCCGACGGACTGGCGACGGTCGGTCTGGTGGTGCTGGATCCGCGGGTGCTGGACAAGCACGTGGACCGTTACCGCAAGGGCCGCCGGACACTGACCGACCTGTGCGCCCACTACGGCGTGGAGCTGGCCGGGGCGCACGACGCGGCGGCGGACGCGACGGCGGCGCTGGCCCTGACCCGGCGGATAGGCGCCCGCTACCCGGCGGCGCTCGGCGGCCTGTCGGCGGCGGAGCTGCACCTGCGGCAGGCGATCTGGCACGCGGCACAGGCACGCGGGCTGCAGAACTGGTTCGACCGCTCGGGGACGCCGGAGCGGGTGGATCCGTCCTGGCCGCTGCGGCCGGCCCGGTGCGGCTGCGGGCGCCGGCTGGAGCCGGAGCACGGCTGCGAGGCGGCGGCGTAACGGGCGGCCCGCGGAATCTCGGCCCCGGGTGCGCCGCAGGCCCTGACCGGTTTCCTGGTCAGGGCCTGCGTGCTGTCCGGTGGGCGATACTGGGATCGAACCAGTGACCCCTTCGGTGTGAACGAAGTGCTCTCCCGCTGAGCTAATCGCCCGGGTGCAGGGAAAACATTACCGCATCCCGAGGGGTGCTCCGAACTCCCTCCCCGCCCGCGGCCCCACGCCCGGGCAGGTCAGCCCTCCTCCAGCCGCCAGGGGACGGCCGGCCCGTAGCGGGCGAGGTACCAGCCGCCCGCCCCGAGGACGGCGGCCGGCCCGATCGCGGTGAGCGTCAGGTTGCGGCGGCGCACCCGCGGGTCCATGGCCCGCTGGGCGGCCTCCGCCACCTTGCGGCGGGTCCGGCGCAGGGCCAACTGGGCCCGGACGAACTCGGTGGCCCAGATCCCCACGCCCAGGAAGATCACCAGCCAGGCGGGGCCGGGCAGCGGCAGCATGATCAGCCCGAGCGCCACCACGGCGAGGCCGGCCAGGAAGATCGCCACCTGCCAGACGGTGCAGCGCCGGCGAGGGCAGGGGCCCGCGAGCCGACCGCCCGACCACCGTCGGCGACCGCGTCAACCTCCACGGCCGCTTCACCCGTTCCCGTGTTCCCGGCCGCCTTGTCGTTTCGCACAGTCATCCCAGGAAACTAACCAAGAAGTAGCCGGGGTAATGCCCGGCCCGGCCGCTGCGGGGCGATTCCGCAATGCGCCGTAAGGGGTACGACTCGCGCCCGAATCGGGACAGAGGGGTTTACATCGGTCTTGGGGGTGGGATGGTCCGTTCGCCGACGTGCGATTCCCCGAGCGCACACTGAGCGAAAGGCCATGGCGCTTATGAACACCACGGTCAGCTGCGAGCTGCACCTGCGCCTCATCGTGTCCAGCGAGTCCTCACTGCCCGTCCCCGCGGGCCTGCGCTATGACACTGCCGACCCCTACGCCGTGCATGCCACGTTCCACACGGGCGCCGATGAGACCGTGGAGTGGGTGTTCGCCCGAGATCTCCTCGCGGAGGGGCTGCACCGACCCACCGGTACCGGCGACGTCCGGGTGTGGCCGTCGCGCAGCCACGGGCAAGGGGTGGTCTGCATCGCACTGAGCTCTCCGGAAGGAGAGGCCCTGCTGGAGGCCCCTGCCCGTGCGCTTGAGTCGTTCCTCAAGCGGACGGACGCCGCGGTGCCCCCCGGCACCGAACACCGTCACTTCGACCTCGACCGGGAGCTGTCCCACATCCTCGCCGAAAGCTGACCCCGTCCGGAGGCGGTCACGCCCCGCTGTCGGCGGGGCCGTACCCCCTTGCCGTCATCGCAGCCGTCCTACTCGGGGGCACGGCAGCGGACTCAGCCGCGCACGACGCGGCCTCGGGGCCGGTAAGCGGTCCCGCTCCCGCCGGAGCGGGACCACAGCACCGCAGGCGCCCGGCACCGAGGCCGGTCATCCCCACGGAT
>NZ_JBHVFE010000470.1:0-7010 GCF_042801945.1 Kitasatospora sp. NPDC057542 | reverse complement strand
GCCCTGCAGGACGGGCCTGCCGGGCGCCGACGGTACGGGCTCAGAGCACCTTGGACAGGAAGGCCCTGGTGCGCTCGTGCTGGGGGTTGGTGAGCACCTCGCGGGGGTTGCCGGACTCGACCACCACCCCGCCGTCCATGAACACCAGCGCGTCGCCGACCTCGCGGGCGAAGCCCATCTCGTGGGTGACGACCACCATGGTCATGCCCTCCTCGGCGAGGCCGCGCATGACGTCGAGGACGTCGCCGACCAGCTCCGGGTCGAGTGCGGAGGTGGGCTCGTCGAAGAGCATCAGCTTGGGCTTCATGGCCAGCGCGCGGGCGATCGCCACGCGCTGCTGCTGGCCGCCGGAGAGCTGCGAGGGGTAGTTCCTCGCCTTGTCGGCGAGGCCGACCCGCTCCAGCAGGGCCATGCCGCGCTCGCGGGCGTCGGTCTTGCTCTCGCCCTTGACCTGGACCGGCGCCTCCATGACGTTCTCGATGGCGGTCATGTGCGGGAACAGGTTGAAGCGCTGGAAGACCATGCCGATGTCGCGCCGCTTGAGGGCGACCTCGCGGTCCTTGAGCTCGTGGAGCCTGTCGCCCTTCTGCCGGTAGCCGACCAGCTCGCCGTCCACCCAGAGGCGGCCGCCGTTGATCTTCTCCAGGTGGTTGATGCACCGCAGGAAGGTGGACTTGCCGGAGCCGGACGGGCCGATCAGGCAGAACACCTCGCCCTGCCGGACCTCCAGGTCGATGCCCTTGAGCACCTCGACCATGCCGTAGGACTTGTGCACGTTCTCGGCGCGGACCATCGGCTCGGCGGACGCGCCGGCGGGGGTCTTGGTCAGATCGGTCATACGTGACCACCTCCCTCAAGCCCCGGGACGACGTCGGCGGTCGTCTTGGGGGCGGGCTTCCCGGCGAACAGGCCCCGCAGCCGCTGCAGCGGGGTGGGCGGGAGGGTGCGGTTGGAGCCTCGGGCGTAGTGGCGCTCGATGTAGTACTGGCCGATGGTCAGCACCGAGGTGAAGAACAGGTACCAGATGCTGACCACGATCAGCAGCGGGATGTTCTGGTAGTTCCGGGAGTAGATGACCTGGCCGGCCCGGAAGATCTCCTCCAGGGAGATCACGGAGACCAGCGAGGTGGTCTTGAGCATCGAGATGGTCTCGTTGCCGGTCGGCGGGATGATCACCCGCATGGCCTGCGGCAGGACGATCCGGCGCATGGTCTGGAACCGGCTCATGCCGAGCGCGTGCGAGGCCTCGGCCTGGCCCTCGTCCACCGACTGGATGCCGCCGCGGACGATCTCCGCCATGTAGGCGGCCTCGTTGAGGCCGAGGCCCAGCAGCGCGGCGACGAAGGTCGGGATCAGCACGTTGGTCTGCTCGGACCAGAACTCCGGCCCCCACGGGACGCCGATCGACAGCTTGGCCCAGATCAGGCCGAGGAAGTTCCAGAACACCAGCTGCACCAGTACCGGGGTGCCGCGGAAGATCCAGATGTAGACCCAGGCGACGCCGGCCAGCAGCGGGTTCGGGGACAGCCGCATCACCGCGAGGATGATGCCGCCGACCACACCCATGAGCATGGCGAGCGCGGTCAGCTCCAGCGTCACGAGCAGGCCGTGCATGATGCTGGTGTGGAACAGGTACTGACCGACGATGTCCCACTTGAAGGCGGGGTTGGTGAAGAGGGCGCTCAGCAGCATCGCTCCGAGTACGGCGATGACGACTGCGCCCGCCCAGCGTCCGGGGTGGCGGACCGGGACGGCCTTGATGGTCTCAGGCCGCCCCTTCTCCGCCGTCCCCTTGTCCAAAGAGTTCACGGTGTGGCCTCGGGGGAGAAGGTGAAGCGTACGAGGGTCAGTTGGCGCCGTTGATGACCGACTTGTCGATGGCTCCGGCCTCGACACCCCACTTGGTGAGGATCTGCTTGTAGGTGCCGTCGTCGATCAGCGACTGGACGGCGCCCTGGACGGCCGGGGCGAGCTTGGAGCCCTTGGCCAGGGCGACACCGTAGGGGGCCACGCCGTAGGTCTCGCCGACCTTCTCCAGCTGGCCGCCGGACTGCTTGACCGCGTAGTCCACGACCTGGGAGTCGGCCATCATCGCCTGGTCGCGCCCGGAGACCACGGCGTTGGTGACGTCCGTCTGGAGGTCGAACTTGTCGCCGCCGTTCTGGATGCCCGGCTTGCCGGCCTTGGCGCAGTCCGGGTCGCGGGTGTCCTTGATCTCGTCGGCCTGGGTGGTGCCGGTCTGGACGGCGACCTTCTTGCCGCAGAGGTCCTTGGGGTCGATCTTCTCCGGGTTGCCCTTCTTCACCGCGACGGCGCTGCCGGAGTTGAAGTAGGTCACCATGTCGACGATCTGCTCGCGCTCCTTGTTGTCCGTGAAGGACGACATGCCGAGCTGGAACTTGTTCGACTGGATGCCGGGGATGATCGCGGTGAAACCGGAGTCCTGGACCTCGGCCTTCAGCCCGAGCTTGGCGGCGATGGCGTTGGCCAGGTCGACGTCCAGGCCGATGACCTTGCCGCTGTCGTCCTTGAACTCGTCCGGCGCGTACGAGGCGTCCGCGCCCACCATGAGCTTGCCGGCCGCCTTGACGTCGTCCGGGACGAGCGCGGCCAGCTTGGGGTCGGCCTTGACCTCGTTGACGGTCGCGGAGGCGTTGGGGGCGCCACTGCTCTCGCTCGTGCTGCTGCAGCCGGTCAGTGCGAGGGAGACGGAGGCGGCGACCAGACCGGCTGCGAAGAGCCGGTTGCGCCGGGTACGGGTGGTCATGAGGGGGATCTCCATCCTGGGGGAGAGAGGTCGGGCGGAGCGCGCCGCGGGAGCGGCGCACCGGAACGGCGAGCCGCGCGGCTCGGTACGGATGCGTGTCGCCGTACGTCGTCGTACGTGCAGGCCGGGTCGTGCAGCTGACCGGGCGCGGGGGAGCCGCCCGGGGTTCTACGAGGTACTGCTACCGCCACCCTCCGCCGAGGTGGACGTTGACCGAACGGCCTCGACCAGTGGCCGACTCGATCCGGGATGGGGGGAATCCTGCCATCTGATGACAGTCAGGTGGCCCTCATCCAGATCAAAATCGGATAACGAGGGGCCGCGCTGTCCGCTATTCGGACTTATCCCGTGTCCCTGTCACGCTGCGCATAAGTATGCGGACCTGTCTGTTCCGCTCCCGGAGCCCGCCGCCCCGCCGGCTCAGATGCCCCCGTTGACCACCGCGTTCTGCGCCGCGCCGGCGCTGACGTTCCACTTGGCCAGGATCTTGTCGTACTCGCCGTTGCGGATCAGCTGGTCGATCGCCTTGGCCAGCACGTCGCGCAGCGGTCCGTCGTCCTTGCGCACCGCGATCCCGTACGGGTTGGAGGTGGACTGCCCGCCGGTCACCTCGAAGCGGCCGCCGCCGTCGGTGGTCTTCGCCGCGTAGGCGGCCACCGGGAAGTCGTTCAGTCCGGCCGTGGCGGCGCCGGAGGCGACCTCGGCCAGCGCCTTGGTGTCGGTGTCCAGCTTGTGGGGGGTCAGCGGCGGGCGGCCGGCCCGCGCGCAGACGGCCACCTGGCGGGTGACGATCTCGTCCTGGGTGGTGCCCTGCTGGAACGCGACGGTCTTGCCGCACAGGTCGTCCAGGGTCTTGATCGCCTTGGGGTTCCCCTTCGGGACGACGATCGAGGTGCCGGCGATGAAGTAGTCCACGAAGTCCACGCCCGGGCCGGTCTGCTTGCCCTTCTCGTTCAGGGCGTCGCGGCGCTGGCGGGTGTCGCTGAGCGCCGACATCGCCAGGTCGTACTGCTTGGCCTGGAGGTTCGGTATCAGCTTGTCGAAGGGGGTGTCGACGAACTCGACCCGCACGTCGAGGATCCGGCCCAGGGCGGCGGCGATGTCCGGGTCGAGGCCGGCCGGCTTGCCGTCCGGGCCGGCGAACTCCACCGGGGCGTAGTTGACGTCCATGCCGATCCGCAGGACCCCGGCCGCCCGCTGGGCCTTCGGCAGCTTGGCGCGGAGGTCCTTGACCGGGTCGTCCTGGGCGGCCTGCCCGCCGCCGCAGCCGGTCAGCAGCAGGACTCCGGCGGTGGCCAGGGCGGCGCCGGCCGGGATCGGACGACGGGCGTGGCGGACGTGAGGCATGAGGGCGGCTCCTGGGGGCGGGACGTGCGGTCGCCACGGTGTCGCGGGGGTGTACGCGAAATGGCGGACAAGCGATCCTGCCATCCCGACCTGCCGGGCCCGGCGGCGGGTGTGTCAGAATTCGTTACCGGGTGACCCCCGAACGCTCGAACCAGACCGGCGAGCCCCGACAGGCTCGGGGTGCTCGGGAACGGAAGTCCTCACGCGGCTCCGTATCCGGGGCACCGACTCCCCTTCGGATCTGCGTTCACTCCTGCGGGTGCGCGTGCGCTCATGCCGTTGCCGCCGCCGGAGCCCGGCGCTTCCGACGCCGGGCCCCTGTGAAGCGACAGCGCGGCGATGAACCGCACGCGACGAGGACGAAAAGGCATAGGTGCGATGCCTTTGTCCGACCTACGCTCGGCCCGGAAGCACAACGCGGACAACACAGACCCCATAACACCCTCATCCGAGGGCGCCGCCCGACGGCAGCGCCCCGACCCTGACCCCGGGTCCGCTTCGGCGTACCCGGTTTCCGGTTTCCGGACGGGTCGCCCTGCCCGTCGGCCGCGCGTCCTCGCCAGATCAATGACGAAGAGGTCATCGTGGCAGCGGAGATCATTCACAGCAGCACCCAGGACACCGACGATCCGGTCGACGCGGTTTTCGCGCTGCACCGCGGCGGCAAGATGGAGATCCGGGCGACCGTCCCGGTGCGCGACGCGGACGACCTGTCCCTCGCCTACACGCCCGGTGTCGCCCGGGTCTGCACGGCCATCGCCGAGCAGCCGGAGCTGGTCGACGACTACACCTGGAAGTCCAACACCGTCGCGGTGGTCACCGACGGCACCGCGGTGCTGGGCCTCGGCGACATCGGCCCGCAGGCCTCGCTGCCGGTGATGGAGGGCAAGGCCATCCTGTTCAAGCAGTTCGGCGGCGTGGACGCGGTGCCGATCGCGCTCGCCTGCACCGGGGTCGACGAGATCGTGGAGACCGTGATCCGGCTGGCGCCCTCCTTCGGCGGCGTCAACCTGGAGGACATCTCCGCGCCCCGCTGCTTCGAGATCGAGCGCCGGCTCCAGGAGGCCCTGGACATCCCGGTCTTCCACGACGACCAGCACGGCACCGCGATCGTCACCACCGCCGCCCTGTGGAACGCCGCCAAGGTGACCGGCCGTGAGATCGGCTCGCTGCGGGCCGTCATCTCCGGCGCCGGCGCGGCCGGCATCGCCATCGCCAAGATGCTGGTCGCGGCCGGCATCGGCGACGTGGCCGTCTGCGACCGCAAGGGCGTGGTGTACGAGGGCCGCGGAGACCTCACCGACGTCAAGGCGGAGATCGCCGGGCAGACCAACCGCACCGGCCTCAAGGGCTCGCTGGCCGACGCGCTGGCCGGCGCCGACGTGTTCATCGGCGTCTCCGGCGGCACCGTGCCGGAGGAGGTCGTCGCGACCATGGCCGAGGGCGCGTTCGTCTTCGCGATGGCCAACCCCACCCCGGAGATCCACCCCGAGGTCGCGCACAAGTACGCCGCGGTGGTCGCCACCGGCCGCAGCGACTTCCCGAACCAGATCAACAACGTGCTGGCCTTCCCGGGCATCTTCGCGGGCGCCCTCCAGGTCCGCGCCTCCCGGATCACCGAAGGCATGAAGCTGGCCGCCGCCAAGGCGCTGGCCGGCGTCGTGGCCGACGAGCTGACGCCGCAGAAGGTCATCCCCTCGCCGTTCGACGAGCGGGTCGCGCCGGCGGTCACCAAGGCCGTCGCCGAGGCCGCCCGCGCGGAGGGCGTGGCGCGGATCTGACGATCCGACCGGACATTCGGCAAACGGCCCGGGGCCGGGACACGCGTCACACCTCCGCGTGGTTCCCGGCCCCGGCCGTCGCGGCTATCGTCCGGGGCATGTTCGCTGCCTATGCCGCACGTATCGACGCCGCCGACCCGTTGAGCGGGCTGGAGCTGGGCGACCTCCCCGAGCCGCAGGCCCGCCCCGGGTGGAGCGTGGTCACGGTCCGCGCCGCCAGCCTCAACCACCACGACCTGTGGTCGCTGCGCGGGGTCGGCCTGCCCGCCGAGAAACTGCCGATGATCCTCGGGTGCGACGCCGCCGGCGTCGACGAGCACGGCAACGAGGTGGTCCTGCACTCGGTGATCGGCCAGAGCGGCCACGGGGTCGGCCCCGACGAGCCGCGGTCCATCCTGACCGAGCGCTACCAGGGCACCTTCGCCCAGCGGGTCGCGGTGCCCACCTGGAACCTGCTGCCCAAGCCCGCCGAGCTGAGCTTCGAGCAGGCCGCCTGCCTGCCCACCGCCTGGCTGACGGCCTACCGGATGCTGTTCACCAACGCCGGGGTCAAGCCCGGCGACACCGTCCTGGTGCAGGGGGCGGGCGGCGGGGTGGCGACCGCGCTGATCGTCCTCGGCAAGGCGGCGGGCCTGCGGGTCTGGGTCACCGGACGGGACGAGGCCAAGCGCGCCCGGGCGGTGGAGCTCGGTGCCGACGCGGCCTTCGAGAGCGGCGCCCGGCTGCCCGAGCGGGTGGACGCGGTGCTGGAGACGGTCGGTGCCGCGACCTGGTCGCACTCGGTGAAGTCGCTGCGTCCGGGCGGCACCATCGTCATCTCCGGGGCCACCTCCGGCCCCAACCCGAGCTCCGTCGAGCTGAACCGGATCTTCTTCCTGGAGCTCAAGGTGGTCGGCTCGACCATGGGCACCAAGGAGGAGCTGGCCGGGCTGCTCTCGTTCTGCGCCAACACCGGTGTCCGGCCGGTGATCGACTCGGTGCTGCCGCTGACCGAGGCCCGGGACGGCTTCGCCCGGCTCGCCAAGGGCGACGTCTTCGGGAAGATCGTCCTCACCCCCTGACGGTCCGGGCGCACGGACGCACCCTCCCGTGCGGCGGCCCGGTGCCTCCCGAAC
>NZ_JBHVFE010000469.1:0-7014 GCF_042801945.1 Kitasatospora sp. NPDC057542 | reverse complement strand
GAGCCGGCCGGCGCCCGGCTCCGCGCGCGCCCCCTTCCCCCGCGGCCGTGCCCGCCACGGCAGCCCGTCCACGGCCCGCACCGGCCGGTCGCAGCCCGGCCGGCCCGGCACGCGAGGTGGGCCTATGGGCGATCTCCTGGGGTTCCTGCGCGCACGCAACGCGCAGGACAACCACGCCTATGCCTACGTGGCGCAGGTCTTCGGCCCCGAGGCGCTCCTCGACCGCCACCCGCCCATGCTCGACCTGGTCGACCAGCCGGCCCGGGAGCACGCCGCGGCGGACCCGTCGGACCCTCGCTCGGCCGGCCTCGGGTACGCGCTGCTCGTCCTGGCGCAGTCCTACGCCGGCCGCCCCGAGTACCGCGAGCAGTGGTGCCCCTGACCGGACGGGCGGCACAACGGCAGGACGGCCCGGCTCGCGCCGGCGCCGGGCCCGTTCACCCGGCCCTGCGGGCGGCGGTCCGTTCGTAGATGGCCCCGCCGGGGATGTACCAGCCTGCCTTCTTGCGGACCGCCGGGCTCGGGTCCTGGGCGTGGGAGGCCCTCAGGGCGGCCACGGCCCGGGCCTCGGCGTGAGCGAACCGGCCGACGAGCTCGGCGGCCCTGGCCCGGACACCTGGGTCGGGGTCGCGGGCCAGGTGGCGCAGGGCGGGTTCGAGGACCCGGTCCGCGCCCGGTGCGCACGTGTCGCCCTTGCACCGGTCGCAGGCCAGGGCGTGGAAGGCGGCGGTCCTCACCCGGGCGTCCGGGTCGTCGGCCATGGCGATGAGCCCGTCCATGGACTCGGTGTCGACCAGGTGGTCCAGCAGCCGGCAGCAGCCTTCCCGGACGGCCGGGCTCTCATGGGCCAGGCCTTCACGGATGGCCCCGGCCGCGCACTGCCCGCGCCGCAGCAGTTCCCGGTAGGCGGCCACCGTGCGCTGAGGGTCTCCGAGACACGAGACGAGGGCGTTGTCGTCGGTTCTGACGAATCCGAGCATGCGCCCAGTGTCGGGCCGCACGGCACGGACCGGCAAAGGAATTTCACCCCGCCGCCGCTGCGGGTGGCTCCTGCGGCCACGGCGGTCGGCCCGCTCGGGTCGGGTGCCATGCCACGCCCCACAGGGGTTCATATGCCATATTTCGGACATGATCCCGACGAAAGGCATGTCATGAAGTTCGCAGTCATCGGCGGCACCGGGCTGATCGGGTCACAGGTCGTCAGGAATCTGAACGCCGCCGGGCACGAGGCGGTGCCGCACTCGCAGTCCACCGGAGTCGACGTCATCAGCGGCCGGGGACTGGACCAAGCGGTGGCGGGGGCCGACGTCGTCGTCAACCTGACGAACTCCCCGACCTTCGACGAAGCCTCCCTCGCCTTCTTCCAGACCTCGATGGACAACCTTCTGGCCGCGGCCCGCAAGAGTGGCGTCGGCCACTTCGTCATCCTCTCGATCGTCGGCGCGGACCAGGTGCCGGAGCTGGACTACTACCGCGCCAAGGTGCTCCAGGAGGACATCCTCGCGGCCGGGCCGATCCCCTACTCGATCGTCCGGGCGACGCAGTTCATGGACTTCATGGACGCCGTCCTGTCCTGGACCGCCGACAGCGAAACCGTCCGGTTGCCCGCCACGCCGATCCAGCCGATCGCCTCCAAGGACGTGGCCGACGCGGTGGCGCAAGTCGCGGCGGGCGCCCCACTGGGCGGCATTCGCAACATCGCCGGCCCCGAGATCTTCCCCCTGGACGAGCTGGGCCGGATCACCCTGTCCCGCAAGGGCGACAACCGTGCCGTCGTCACCGACCCCACCGCCGGCATGTTCGCCGCCGTCAAGGGGGACGTCCTCACCGACACCGACGCCCACCTCGCCCCCACCCGCTACGCGGACTGGCTCTCCTGACTCGCCCGCACCCTCCCGGAGACGCGAACCGCGGGGAGCGCCACGTGCGTACTGCGCGGTGACGGCCTTGAGTTCCGGGCGTTCGAAGGCCTGCCCGGTGAAAAGCCGGCACCCCACGGCACGCCCCCCGGGCTCCGGGCGGGGCTGTGGCCGGCGCCGCGCAGCGGGCGGGTTCCCCCGTCAGGTGACCGCCCGGGCGGCGGACAGGTGCAGCTTGAAGGGCGACCCGCCTGCGCCGGGCGTCCAGCCCTTGGAGCGCGCGCAGCGGATGCCCGCGGCGACCTCCCGCGGCATGACCACGTGCGCCGGCACCGCGTCCGGGGTGCGGAGGGTGGGCCGGCCGGTGTCCACGACGAGTGTCGTTCCGGGGGCGGTCGCGTCCTCCACCGCGTAGCCCAGGGTGCTGCCCTCGTAGTCGCAGCACCAGTGCTGCCTGCTCACGCGCCAGCGGTACGCCACGCCGTCGACGACGATGCGGCGGGAACCCTTCTTGGCCAGTGCCACGATGGCGCCTTTCGGTCTTCGGTTCGTCCGTGTGCCTGTCGGCAGTCTCCTCGGGCGGCCCGCGCATGTCACCGGGTTTCCCGGCGCCGGAGCCGGCGTCGGCGCTCCACCGCGCCCCGCTCAGCGCGCCAGGCGCCCCAGCAGGGCGGAGGAGGCGGCGATGCCGAGGAGGGTGGCGAAGGCGAGGACGGCGAAGTCCAGGGGCAGGTGGGAGGGGGTGCCGATGAGCAGGCCGCGCAGCGCGTCGACCTGGTAGCTGAGCGGGTTGGCCTTGCTGACGGCCTGGAGCCAGCCGGGCATCAGGTCGAGCGGGTAGAGGGCGTTGGAGGCGAAGAACAGCGGCATGGTGACGGCCTGGCCGATGCCCATGAGGCGGTCGCGGGTGAGCACGATGCCGGCGATGGCCATCGACAGGCAGGAGAAGAACGCCGAGCCGAGCAGCACGACGGCCACGACGCCCAGCAGCCGCAGCGGGTTCCACGTCATGGCGACGCCGAGCACGGCGGCGATGAGCACCACCACCGCGGCCTGCAGGACGGCCTTCACCCCGGCGGCGAAGGCCTTTCCGGTGACCAGGGCGGCGCGCGGGGTCGGGGTGACCAGCAGTTTGGTGAGGACCCCGGAGTCCCGCTCCCAGATGATCATGATGCCGTAGAAGATCGCGATGAACATCGCGGACTGGGCGATGATGCCCGGCGCGAGGAAGTCCAGGTACGGGATGCCACCGGTGGGGATGGCCTTGAGGCGGGTGAACGTCTCGCCGAAGATCAGCAGCCACAGCGCCGGCTGGACGGCCCGGGTGTACAGCTCGGTGCGGTCGTGGCGCAGCTTCTGGAGTTCGACGGTGCACATCGCGCCGATGCGGGCGGGCACCAGGCGCCAGCCGGTGCGGACGCGCGGGGGCACCAGCAGCAGGGAGAAGTCGGGGCCGGCGCCGGTGGGGCCGGGCCCTGGGGGCTCAGCCGACGCGGCCTGCGGTGCGGCGGGTTCGGCGGACATCGCTGAAGTCTCCTTCGGTGGCGTCGGTCAGCTGACGGCCGGCGAAGTGGCGGAAGACGTCGTCGAGGCTGGGGTCGCCCTGGGCCGGCTCGGCGTGGCGGACCCGGTCCTTGAGTTCGGCGGGGGTGCCGAGCGCGCGGATGCGGCCGCGGTCCATGAGGGCGATGCGGTCGCAGTGGCGGTCGGCCTCGTCCATGTAGTGGGTGGTGACCAGGACGGTCATGCCGGTGGCGGCCCGTACGGCGTCCACGCGTTCCCACACGCCGGTGCGCGCGATCGGGTCCAGGCCGATGGTGGGTTCGTCGAGGACGAGCAGGCGCGGGGCGCTGACCAGGGCCTGGGCGAGTTCGAGGCGGCGCACCATGCCGCCGGAGTAGGTGGCGGCCATCCGCTCGGCGGCCTCGGTGAGGTCGACGGCGGCGAGGGCCTGGGTGACGCGTTCGGCGCGTTCGCGGCGCGGGACGTCGAAGACGCGGGCGAACAGGGCGACGTTCTCGCGTCCGGTCAGGGCGGCGTCGGCGGACAGCTGCTGGGGGACGTAGCCGAGCAGGCGGCGCACCTGCATGGGGTGGCGGGCGGCGTCGTGGCCGAAGACGCGCACCATGCCGGCGCCGACGGGCAGCAGGATGGTGATCGCGCGGATGGCGGTGGTCTTGCCGGCACCGTTGGGGCCCAGCAGGCCGAACACCTCGCCGGTGCGCACGGTCAGGTCGATGCCGTCGACGGCCCTGGTCGTTCTGCCGCGGCCGTGGCGGAAGACGTACTCCAGGCCCTGGCACACCACCGCGTCCGTGTCCTCGGCGTTCATGCCTCCTCCTCCCCGGGTCCTGCGGGTCCTGCGGGCAGGGTGCGCAGGCCTTCGGCGACCTGCCGCAGGGCGGGCAGGGCTGCGGCCAGGGCCTCGCGCTGGTCGGTGGGCAGCGCGGCGACGATGTCCTCCATCAGCGCGCGGCGGCGCCAGCGCCAGGCCTCGATCCGCTCCACGGCCTCGGGGGTGGCGTGCAGGAGGGCGGCCCGGCGGTCGGCGGGGTCGGTCTCGCGGCGCAGCAGGTGGAGGGCGACGAGCTGGTTGACCAGGGTGGACACGGAGTTGCCGGCCAGGCACAGCTCCTCGGCGGCTTCCGAGACGCGCAGTCCGGGGGTGTCCATCACCAGGTGCAGCAGTTCGACCTGGGCGCCGCGCAGCCGGGGTTCGTCCATCGTCTGCCGCAGGCGGCGGCGGACCAGGCGCTGGATGCCGACGAGGAGGGTGGAGAACTCGTCCGCCGGCGCGACGTCGAGCGCCTGGGGCTCTGTCGCGGTCATACCCTCATTTTAGCTCTCAGTGAGAGCTATCCGTCGAGGGCTCTCATGCTGCCCTCTGTCCGTGCAGGAGGGCGGGCAGGGAGCGGCCGGCGAGGGCCTCGGCGGCGCGGGCCGGCTTGGACACCGAGGCCGCTACGGAACGGAACACCGTCGAGCGGTGCATCAGCCGCCTGAAGCATTGGCGCACCCTGGCCGTGCGCACCGACGAGTTGGCCATCGCCTGCACCGGCCCCGTCCCGGGGGGGGGAGTGGGGCCCGGCGACATCCCCCGCCCCCCCCCCGGAGGCCGGGCCCGGGCGCCCCCCGGCCGGGTGCGTTTTACCCCCGGGGCCCCGGGGGGTGTGTATGGGGCCGGCTCCTTTCCCCACCGCCACCACCCGGTCGTCCGCGCTCGGACGCCGCAGCGCGGTGAGCGTTTCCCGCCGGGAGCCCGGTCCCGCGGGACGGCTGCCGTCCCACCACCACTTCGCACATGCGCGCCAGTCCTGGGGGCTTCGTGTTCACCAAGCATTCCAGAGCGCACCATGACGGTGGTGGACCGGAGGGACATCTGCGTCGTCAAGATCGTGGCCGGCGTGGTGCAGCCCGCGGATCCGCTGGGCGTCGAGCCGGCCCTGGAGCCGGGCCCGGCCTTCAGCCGTAGCGATCTCGGCGGCGAACGAGCCCTTCCTGCAGTAGAGCACCATCCACTGCCAGGAGGTGATCCGACGCCACGTCTTCTTCGGGACAGGGCGACGGCCTTCGCGGGCGGCCCGGGCCAGTTCAGCGTGCGTGTAGCGCAGGTCATACAGGGACATGAACTCCGATGCGCCTTCTCGGACGCGGAGTTGCCTGGGAGTCGTGCGGACGGTTCGGGACATCGAGAGCCTCCGTAGGGCCCTCTGGACTCTCCAGAGGTACCTACGGCGGATGCGTATTGGTCAGCACGACTCCCCCCTCGCCGGTCGGGACGATCTGCCCAGCAGCACAGTAGTCGCGCAAAGGCACGGAGGCCGGGGCCCCCATTGCGGGGCCAAGCCGCTCCGAGATCCTTCACGGAACTGCAGCCAGATCCTCTGACCTGGTCCCGTTCTTCCGGTCCGGTTTGGCCCCGGGTTGGGGTCGCCGGGCGTGTGGTTCCGGTCTGAGGCGGCCCCGGCTTCCGGCATCGGACGGCCCGTCAACGGCCGAGGGCAGGCAGGACGGACGCCCGTACGTGATCGGCTCGGAACTCTCCTTCACGTCCGACGGGACGGGCGAGGTCCGGGCCCCCTCGAACACCCGGCACGGGAAGTCGTCCCCTGCGGCTTCCCGCTGCTGGGCGGTGTGGTCGTCGACGGGTGATCATCCGTCACTGCGCGGATGTGATAAAGGTGTTGCGACCGGGGCGGGAGGATGTCGCACGCTGCCGGCATGCTGGGCGGATCACCGTTTCCGCGGGAATGGGGGGCAGATGTCGGACAGGGTCATGCCGCTGAGCGCGGCGCCGCGGCTGGGTACGTTCAACGGGTTCGGGCGCACGATGCTGGGCAAGACGCGCGTGGACGCCGCGGGGGCCTGCTTCGCCACCCGCTGGTTCACCATGCTGATGCTGCCGATCCGGCCGCTGGGCCGCTACTACGTCAAGGAAGGCGAGACGGTCAGCGTCTCCGGGCGGGCCGGCGCCTCGACGGACACCACCGAGTACGTGTTCCTCGGCGAGGCCGAGCTGCGCGCGAGCGAGGTGATCCGCACCTACCTGTTCTGCTGGGTGGTGGTGCCCCTCGTCGTCGCCGGTCCGGTGACGCTCTTCGGGATCAACGCCGACGCTTTCAGCCGCGCGCACCCGGTCTGGTTCCTCGTGCTGCTGCTCGGGCTCCCCGTCGTCGGCATCATCGCGCTGGCGTGGCTGCTGGTCCTCAACGAGAAGTTCCTCGCGCCGCTGCGCGTGCCGGAGTGGGGCGAAGCCCGGCCGACGAACCGAAGGGCCTGAGGGCCTGAGGGCCTGAGTGCCAATCCTGCGCCCCGCAGGCCTGCTCCGCCCCCGTGCCGGTTCGCCCGCGAGTCGGGTGAGCGCTCGGGTGGTCGTGCCGGTCACAGGGCGATCGGAGGGTGTCCCCGGCTTCAGCCGGGGAGGGAATCCTGTCCTGGGATCGGTGGCGCGGAGCGCCGCCGCGTCCCCGCGTGGCACCGGGCCGTGCGCGGCCCCGCCCCCGTCCGCGCCGGCGAGTTCCCGTACCCGCTGATAGTGCTTGTGTGCCGCCGCCCCGGGCCGAGCCGGGGTGGGTTTTCCGTTTCCTCGTACGGCGGTTCGAAGGGGGCAGGCAGGGTGGGGGCGGATCCGCGGGCCGTGCCGACGGGTTGTTCG
>NZ_JBHVFE010000468.1:0-7020 GCF_042801945.1 Kitasatospora sp. NPDC057542 | reverse complement strand
CGCCCTCCCCGGGCGGGGGCGCTCGTCGTCTCCGGTGCGTTCAGTGCCCGCTCGGCCCCGTCGTGCAGGGCAGTGGCGACCACGGCCGACAGGCCACCGGGCCCTGCGGCGGGGGAGCGCCGATCCGGCCCGCCGCCGGCAGCCCCCAGCGCGCGGCCGCCTGCGGGTGCGGCTCCACCAGGACGGCCTCCAGGCCGGGCGCCGGACTGCACCAGATGCTGGTGATGCCGTTCGGCGCCCCGCCGGGCAGCAGCGGCACGCCCGGTGCCGCCGCCTGCGCCCCGGTCGCGGGCAGGCACAGTGCGGGCTTCGGCGGGGTGGTCGACCGGAACAGCACCGCCGGGCGCACCCCCGTCAGGGTCGCCAGCGTCGCCCCGCCCACCGCGACCGTCAGCAGCGCCGCCGCGCCCGTCCGGCTCGCCGTACGGAGCCGGTGCCGGGCCCGCAGCACCGGCACCGGCGTGCGGTGGGGCTCCGGGCAGCCGCGCACCGCCGCCCGGTGCAGCAGCCCGCTCAGCCCGTCCGCGAAGCCCGGTGCCGCCGGGTCCGGCCCGACCAGCTCCGGCACCCACTGCGCCAGCGCCGTACGGGCGGCCCACACCCGTCCCTCGGCCGCCGCCTGCGTGGACTCCGCCTCCACCGAGACCGCCGCGGCCGGCAGCCCCAGCCCGTCGTGCAGCACCAGTGCCCGGCGCTGCGGCCGGGACAGCTGCTTGAGCGCCTTCAGCAGCGCCCGGTCCCGGTCGGTCAGCCGGTCGTGGTCCGGCAGCACCGCCTGCGCCTCGTCGGCCGGACGCACCTTGATCCGCCGGTACGGCAGCCCCCACACGCGCGCCCGCCGGGCCCCGCCCCGGTGCCACGGGGACAGCGCCAGCTCGCAGGCGCGCACCCGTACCCACCCCTCGGGGCTCCCCGAGGCGACCACCGTGCCCCAGTGCCGCCGGGCCTCCCCGAACGCCCGCCGCACACAGTGCACCGCCCGGTACCGGCAGGCGGTCAGCAGGAACACCTGCTGCACCAGGCGGGTGTGCGCGGTCTCGTAGAGCTCCTCGAAGCTCACCGCCGGCGGCTCCGCGTCGAGGTCGTCGTCCGCACCCGCGGGAGCGGCGGCGGCCAACGCCGCCCGGCCGGGGCCGGCGGCCGGGGGCGTGGCGCGGTCGCGGTCGGCCGGATCCTGGGCGTGTGCCGCGGGTGAGGCGGTGGTGTCGCCTTCCTCCTGCGCGGACCGGGTCTGCCGGGCCCGGTCGGGGTCGACGGGCTGCGTGTGCCTGCCGTCCGTTCCCTTCGTGGCCGGGGCCCGGGGCGGTGTGCCGCCACGGCCGGCGGTCGTGCCGCCGGCCGTGCCGGCGGGGGCTGCCGGGCCACTGCCACCGCCCGCGTTCGCGGTGCTCTCCGGCCGAGCCTGCGCGGGGCCTGCGGGGGCCACCGACTCGCGGCCCGCGTCGGACGGCCGGCGCTGCCCGCCGCCCGCCGCCGGTGCGGCCTGGCACGCCGGGGGTGTGATGGCGTGTTCCGGCTGGTCGACGGGCGTGCGCCGGTCCTGCGCGCGCCTCGGGGCGGCGCACTTCCTGGTGGCCGGCGGAATGCCGGTGACCTGGCGCGGCTTCCCGGCCGGAGTCTCGGGGACCGCACCGCCGTTCACGTCCCGCGTGGGCCGGGCGGCCACTCGCGCGCGCTCGCCCGGGGCCGCCCGCCGAGTGCCGTCGGAGGCTCCCGGGGCGGGCTTCCCGGCGGCTGCCAGTGCTGCCGGTACGGGACCGGGGGCAGCCGAGGCCGGTCCAGGGCCGGCCGGGTCGAGGCCGGCGAAGTCCGCCGGGCGCCCGGTCGGGCAGGGGCCCGAGGGGTGCGGCAGCGCGTCGGCCAGCAGGGCGAGGGCCTCCGCCTCGGTGCGGGTGCCGAGCTTGCGCAGGGCGCGCTGGAGGTAGCTGCGGGCGGTGGTGGGGGTGACACCGAAGGCGGCGGCAGTGCGGGGGAGGTCGTGGCCGGCCGCGAGGTGGGCCAGGGTCTGGGCCTCACGTGGGGTCAGTTTCCGCGGCGGGTGGACCGCTTCGGCTGCGGCGTGGGCGCGCTTGCGGTGGCGCTCCGGGGTGGGGGAGTCGGCGGTGGGTGGCGTGGTCATCAGACGCTCCGGGCCGGGGCACCGGCGGCTTGGGGGTGGGGTCTGAAAATGCGCATAAGCCAATAATCTGGGACACGTCGGCGGTTTGGCGCTTCACGGAGCATGGCGAGTCGCCTTGGCACCATGTGGCGCATGACGCAGCTGATGGGCCGTCCGATCCTTGAGTCGCCCGGCGAGTTGGGCGGGCGACCCGCACTGGCCGACCTGTTGACGGGAGTGCGGACGGCGCTGGTCGGCCTGGCGGCGGTCGGGGTGCCGGTGCTCGGGCTCTGGGTGGTGACGCCGTACGCGGACGGCGGCGCGGCCGCCGTCACCCGGTTGGCGGGGGTGCTCTGGCTGCTGGGCCACGGCGCGCCGGTGCTGCGCGGGGCGGCGGACGCCCCGCTGACCGTCACTCCGCTGCTGCTCGGCGCCCTGGCCGTGGTCCGGCTCTACCGGGTGGGCGCCGGGGTGGCGGCGCGGCGCGGGCTGCGCTCGCGCTGGGGCGGTCCGGTGGCGGTGTGGGCAGGGTACTGCGTGGTGGCCGTCGCGGTGGCGCTGCACTGCGCGGGCGCCGGGCTGTTCCGCAGCCGGGTACTGCTGGACGTCCTGGTGGTGGCGCTGGTGGCGGGCCTGGCGACGGCTGCCGGAGCCCGCTCGGTGACCGTCCCCGACGTACCGGCCGACTCCCTGCTGGACCGGCTCCCGCCGCCGTACCGTCCGGCCGGCGGCGGGCCGGTGGTGCGGGCCGCGACGCTGGCGGCCGGGGCCGGGCTGGTCGCGGCGGGCGGACTGCTGGTGGTGTTCTCGGCGGTGCTGGACGCGGTGGCCGGCGGCGGGCGGGGGATGGCTCTGCTGGGGGGCGGGTCCGCCGCGCTGTCGGGGCTGCTGCTGCTCGCGGTGGCGCTGCTGCCGAACGCGGTGCTGTGGGGCGCGGCGTACGCGCTGGGTCCCGGCTTCGCGGTGGGCGCCGGGACGGTGGTGTCGCCGGCCGGTACGGTGCTGGGCCCGGTGCCCGAGTTCCCGCTGTTCGCCCTGCTGCCGGCGGACGGACCGGGTGGCTGGCGGCTCGCGGCGCTGGCGCTGCCGCTGCTGGCCGGGGTGGTGCCGGCGGTGCTGCTGGGCCGAGCGGCGGCGGGCCGACGGCTTCCGGCCGCCGGGTCCGGGCCGCGGCCCGAGCCCTGGCCGCCGGCCGCGACGGTGGTGGCCGCGCTGGCGGCGGCGCTGTCGGTCGGGGCCGGGACGGCGGTGCTGGGATGGCTCTCCGGCGGGGCGCTGGCCGGGATGCGGCTGGCCTGGGTGGGGCCGGTGCCGTGGTCGGGCCCGGCGGCGGCGGGCTGGATCGCGCTGGTCGCCGTTCCCGGCGCGCTGCTGGTGCGGTACCGCGTGCTGGGCCCGGCGGACGGCGGGGGCGTGTGCGCCCGGCTCACGCGGCGGGTCCGCCGGGGCGTGCTGGAGCTGCGCGCCGGTACGAACGCCCTCGTGGCGCGGCTTTCCGGACCGGGCGTCCGCACCGCCGACGAGCCGGGCCCCGACGAATGGGACCCGGACGTCTGAGCGGATCCGGCGGTCCGGCTACTCGGCGCTCCCGGTGAAGTCCACGTACCACTGCGGCGCGTACCGGTCGCAGTTCTGGGCGCCGACGGTGGTCAGCGAGTCCTGGACGCAGGTGACGTAGTCGCGGTAGTGGTACCCGAGGCCGATCACCGAGGTGGCGACCACGATGGTCATCGCGCCGGTCAGGATGCCGGCGAGCGCGGCCGGGGTGAGCGGGTTCGGTGCCGGGGCCGCGGGGACCGGTCCACCCGGCCCGGCGACCGCGGTGGCGGCCGGGGCGGGCCGCCGGTCCCGCAGCGCGCCGACGCCCCAGACGATGCCGAGCGCCCCGGCCAGCAGGGCGATCCAGTGGAACCCCGCGAACAGGCAGACGAGTGCGAACGGCCCGGCCAGCGCGGCGTTGCGGGCCTTGCGGTGGGCCGGATCGGCGAGGTCGAGCCGGGGCGGCTGCGGGGCCGGCGGCCGCTGACCGGGGCGGCCGTCGCCGCCGGGGCCCCACGGCGGCGGCAGCTGGGGGCGCTCGCCGCCCTGGCCGTCGGAGCCCCCCTGCCCGTCGGATCCGTGGCCTCCGCCGGCCCAGGGGCTGCGCGGCTGCCACGGCTGGTCCGGGGCATCCGCCGGCGGCGGCGCGAAGGGGTTGCGCTCGCCGGTGTCGTCGCCGCTGCTCATGGGTTCAGCCATTCCTTCTCGGTCGGAGCTCGTTCGGAGGTTCTCGCGTCGGAGCGGTCTCCCGCGCCCCAATGATCCCGCAGCCGTCCGTCGGGTCGGCGGCGGCCCGTGCCGCGGGGCCGCGGGCCGTTGCGGGCCGGGGCAACTCCGGTGCGGTGGGCCGGAGGAGATCCCCGTCTCAACTACGCGCGTAGCGCCGCCGGGAGGGTGCGGAGGCCGTCCGACCAGCCGTTATCGTGGTGACGGTCAGCAGCCCACAGAGGTTCCCCGGGGCCCGCGTCGCGGCGGGTTTCCCCGGAGTTCCCCCTCGCTCGACCTGCCGTTCGTAGTGGCCCCACCGCCGGTGGACGTACCAGCGGACGGCGCCCGACCTACGGAGAAACGCGCAGTGGCCGCCGCCCCCGCCCAGCACTTCCCGCCCCGTACGCCCGGACCGGCCCGCCTGGTGGTGCTGGTCTCCGGCTCCGGCACCAACCTGCAGGCGCTGATCGACGCCGTCGCCGATCCGGCCTACGGAGCCGAGATCCTCGCCGTCGGCGCGGACCGGGACGGGATCGTCGGCCTGGAGCGCGCCGAGAAGGCAGGCCTGCCGACCTTCGTCCACCGGGTGAAGGACCACCCGGACCGGGCCGCCTGGGACCGCGCGCTGACCGCTTCCGTCGCCGAGTACCAGCCGGACCTGGTGGTCACGGCCGGCTTCATGAAGATCCTCGGCCCCGAGTTCATCACCGCCTTCGCCGGGCGGATCGTCAACACCCACCCCGCACTGCTGCCCGCCTTCCCCGGCGCCCACGGCGTCACCGACGCGCTCGCGTACGGGGTGAAGGTCACCGGCTGCACCGTCCACCTGGTCGACTCCGGCGTGGACACCGGGCCGATCATCGCGCAGGGCGTCGTCGAGGTCGTCGACGCCGACCACGCCGATGGCGGCGAAGCGCTGCACGAGCGCATCAAGACTGTCGAGCGAAAGCTGCTCGTCGACGTCGTGGGCCGGCTGGCCCGCGAAGGTCACCGCATCGAGGACCGAAAGGTATGGATCCCGGCATGAGTGCCAGCTCCACCACCCCCCCTGTCTCCGAGAACGTCCGTCCGATCCGTCGTGCGCTGATCAGCGTGTACGACAAGACCGGTCTGGAGGAGCTGGCCCAGGGCCTGCACGCCGCCGGGGTCTCCATCGTCTCCACCGGCTCCACCGCCGGCCGGATCGCCGCCGCCGGTGTCCCGGTGACCGAGGTCTCCGAGCTGACCGGCTTCCCGGAGTGCCTGGACGGGCGCGTGAAGACGCTGCACCCCCGCGTGCACGCCGGCGTGCTGGCCGACCTGCGGCTGGAGTCGCACCGCGCGCAGCTGGCCGAGCTGGGCGTCGAGCCCTTCGACCTGGTCGTCGTGAACCTCTACCCGTTCAAGGCCACCGTCGCCTCCGGCGCCACCCCGGACGAGTGCGTCGAGCAGATCGACATCGGCGGCCCGAGCATGGTCCGCGCCGCCGCCAAGAACCACCCGTCGGTGGCCGTCGTGGTCGACCCGGCCCGCTACGGCGACGTGCTGAAGGCGGTGCGGGAGGGCGGCTTCGACCTGGCCACCCGCAAGCGCCTGGCCGGTGCCGCGTTCGCCCACACCGCCGCGTACGACGTGGCCGTCGCCTCCTGGTTCGAGGCCGGCTACGCGCCGAGCGACACTGCGAACATCAGCGGCTCCGCCGCGGGCTTCCCCGAGTTCCTGGGCGCGACCTGGGAGCGGCAGAACGTGCTGCGCTACGGCGAGAACCCGCACCAGGGCGCCGCGCTGTACAGCGACGGCACCGGCGGTCTGGCCGGCGCGCAGCAGCTGCACGGCAAGGAGATGTCGTACAACAACTACGTCGACACCGACGCCGCCCGCCGCGCCGCCTACGACCACACCGAGCCGGCCGTCGCGATCATCAAGCACGCCAACCCGTGCGGCATCGCGACCGGCGCCGACGTCGCCGAGGCGCACCGCAAGGCGCACGAGTGCGACCCGGTCTCCGCGTACGGCGGCGTGATCGCCGTCAACCGCCCGGTCACCGTCGCGCTGGCCGAGCAGATCGCCCCGATCTTCACCGAGGTCGTCGTGGCCCCCGGCTACGAGGAGGGCGCCCTGGAGGTGCTCACCCGCAAGAAGAACCTGCGGGTGCTGCTCGCCCCCGAGGCCCCGGCCAACCGCCAGGAGGTGCGCCCGATCTCCGGCGGCGTGCTGCTCCAGGACGCGGACCGGGTGCACGCCGAGGGCGACGACCCGGCGAACTGGACCCTCGCCACCGGTGAGGCGCTGACCGCGGAGGAGCTGGCCGAGCTGGCCTTCGCCTGGCGGGCCTGCCGGGCCGTCAAGTCCAACGCGATCCTGCTGGCCAAGGACGGCGCCTCGGTCGGCGTCGGCATGGGCCAGGTCAACCGGGTGGACTCCTGCAAGCTCGCGGTCGAGCGGGCCGGCGAGCGCGCCAAGGGCGCCTACGCGGCCTCGGACGCCTTCTTCCCGTTCGCGGACGGCCCGGCGATCCTGATCGCGGCCGGCGTCAAGGCGATCGTCCAGCCCGGTGGCTCGATCCGCGACGAGGAGGTCGTCGCGGCGGCCGCCGAGGCCGGCGTGACCATGTACTTCACCGGTGCGCGGCACTTCTTCCACTGATCCCGCCGACGGCGTGACGGTGTGACAGAGCGGCCCGGCCCCCTCCGAGG
>NZ_JBHVFE010000467.1:0-7044 GCF_042801945.1 Kitasatospora sp. NPDC057542 | reverse complement strand
TCCCCGCAGCGCGCGGGGGCGGGCCGGACGCTTTGTCAGGACCGGTCGGCGTGTAACCGGTCCAGGAAGGCGGCGGCGGCCACCGCGACATCGGCGCCGGTCCAGTCGAGGGCGGCCGCGGCGACCGTGACCTCGGTCATCGAGAGCCCCGGCGGCCCGCACTCGCGCCAGGCGCCGAACAGCCCGATCCCGGTCTCCTCGGCCAGCCCCAGCCCGGCCTCCTCCAACTCCCCGGCCGGGTAGGGCAGCCAGAGCTGGAACTGGTGGGTGTGCGGCGGGGCCGGGTGCACCCGGGCGCCGGGGACGGCGGCGAACGCCCGGGCCAGCGCCCCGGCGACCGTCCCGGCGTGCGCCACGTACCCGGCCAGCCGCGGCAGTTCGCGTTCCAGCCCGGCCAGCGCGGCCAGCGCGAACGGCCACTGCTGGTAGAGCTGCCCGCCGTAGCGGTGCCGCCAGGCCCGGGCGGTGCGGACGAAGCCGCCCGGGCCGGCCAGCGCGGCGCCGCTGATCCCGCCGAGCGTCTTGTAGAAGGAGACGTAGACCGAGTCGGCCAGGCCGGCGACCTCCGGCAGCGGCCGGCCGAGGGCGACGGCGGACTCCCAGATCCGGGCGCCGTCCAGGTGCAGCGCCGCACCGTGCTCCTCGCGCACCACCGCGGCCAGCTCCACCAGCTCCGCCCAGCCGGGCAGCACGAACCCGGCGTCGCGCAGCGGCAGCTCCAGGCTCAGCGCGGCGTACGGCTCGTCCAGGGCGCGCAGTTCCTCGGCGGTGGGCTGGCGGGGCGCGGTGGTCGGCCAGAGGCTGCGCAGGCCGGACAGGACGGCGAGCACGTGCCGCTCGTGCCGGTCGGTGTGGGCCAGCGGGTGGGTGACCACGGTGCGCGGCCCCGCGGCCTCGGCGTGGATCCGCAGGGCGATCTGCTGGGCCATCGTGCCGGTCGGGAAGAAGGCCGCGTCCTCGGTGCCGAGCAGCTCGGCGACCCGGCGCTCCAGGGTGCGGACCACGCCGTCGCCGTACTGGTCCGGGCGGCCGTCCAGGTCGGCGGCGCCGTGCGGACCGGGGGCGGCGCCCGGCAGCGGGCCGGCCAGGTCGGCGAGGCGTTCACGGATGCTCTGCGGCCGGACGCCGGACAGCAGTCGCTCGCAGCCGCGCAGGGCGGCGAAGCGGCGGTCCGGCAGGCTCGGGCGGTCACTGGCGTCGGGGTCTTCGCTCCTGTTGCCATACATGGCTCGATGGTCCCGCAGCGGGCCGGACCGGTCAGCGGTGCGGACGGAAAGCGGCCCGAGCCCGCAAACCCCGGCCGCGCGTGGTGCTGGTCACAGGCCTCCGGCCCGGTACGACCGGCGGTAGTAGCGGGGGCGGCGGAATCGGCGGGCGCCCCGAGCGGTCGTGGACGATCGGATCTCGTGATCGCTACTCCGCCGGTTTGAATCTCCGGCGCCACGCTGACTACACGCCGTAGTACGTCACCCCGTTTGGGACTCCGCTCGGTGACCGTTAAACCTGAGTGGTCCCCCGCTCAGCACGCGCCCGAACGGGCCCTCCGTGCTGCCCTCGTACGACCCGTGAGGTACGGCAAGCGATGTCCACCGTCCCGCCCGTGGGGCCGGCCCTGCGCCGGCTCACCGTCCTTGCGGCGGCCCAGGCCGCGGCCTGGCAGCCCAGGATCGGCCACGCCGTCCGCACCCACGTCACTCCGCTGCGCGCCCTCGGCTCGCCCCGGCACACCACCCTGCCCGGCAGCCGGCAGCGGGCCGAGCACGACCACGCGCTGGTGTCCGCCGGAAGCGTCGCCGCGCTGCTCGCCGGGGTGCTGCTGGTGGCCGCCCCGGGCACGGCCTCGGCGCAGACCGTGCGGCCCACCACGCCGGGCAGCTCGGCCTTCACCGTGCCGCAGGCGGAGGTGCCGAGCGCGGGGCTGGTCCAGGTGGCCGGCCCCAGCCCGTACAAGCTGCCCGACGACGGCGACTCGGCGCAGCAGTTCGTGGCGGTGGCGGCCAACCTGCTGCCGCTCGAACCGCCGGCGCCGCAGCCGGAGCCCGCCGCCGGGCCGGCCCCCGAGCCCGGACCCGGACCGGCGCCGGTTCCCGGGTGGTCGGCGCCGGTGCCGAACGCACCGACCAGCAACCCGTACGGGAAGGCCGACCGCGGCTACGCGGCCGGCTACCACACCGGGGTGGACTTCGCGGTCTCCCCGGGCACACCGCTGCTGGCGGTCGGCGACGCGACCGTGGTGTCGGCCGGCTGGGACGGCGCGTACGGCAAGGAGGTCGTGCTGCGGCTGGCGGACGGGCACTTCGCGCAGTACGCCCACATGTCCTCGCTCGCCGTCTCGGCGGGCCGGCGGGTGTCGGCGGGCGAGCGGATCGGGCTGTCCGGGAGCACCGGCAACTCGACCGGCCCGCACCTGCACTTCGAGATCCGCACCAGCAACCGCTACGGCTCGGTGGTCAACCCGATCGCCTACCTCGCGGGGCACGGCGTCACGGACTTCTGAGCCGTCCGGCGCCCTCAGGTCCCGGCGGGGGCGGCGGCCGGGGCGGGGTGGCTGATCCCGGCGCCGATCTCCAGTGCGATGTCCCGGGCCGCCCCGATCGCCGCGTCCAGATCGGCGGTGGGCAGCTGCTCGCCCCACACGTTCCGGGCGTGACCGCAGTCCGCGTTGTCCTGCTTGAGCAGGAACAGCGACGAATGGACGGTGAACAGCGCCATCGCGGCCCGCAGCCGGTCGTGGAAGTCCGCTTCCGGCCCGTGCACCAGCTGCATCATGGTGATCATCCGGTCCCTGAAGGCCAGCCCGGCCGGGGACTCGCGCAGCGCGGGCTGGTTCTCGTGGAAGAAGCGCAGCAGCGGGGCCCGCTCGGCCATCCCGTCCGCGAAGCGGCGGATCAGCTCGTCGCGCATCTCCGGGCTCCAGGCCTGCTTGCGGCCCCACGCGATGGTCTCGTCGATCGGTGCGGCCATCCGCTCGACGATGCCCAGAACGATGTCGTCCTTGGTCTTGAAGTGGTAGTACAGCGCGGCCTTGGTGACGCCAAGGCGGTCGGCGATCTCGCGCAGTGAGGTCTGCTCGTAGCCCTGCTCGGCGAAGAGCTCCAGTGACACCTCGATGATGCGAGCCCGGGTGTCGCTGCGGGGGCTGTGCGGAGTGCCCATGGCCTGCCTCATGACTGCGTCGGTGTACTACGGACCCCGGGGTGGTGTCCGCCCCGGGCTCATTCTCCCTGCCCAGACGGCCGGCCGAGAAACTAGCTTGACGACCGGCTAGGAAACAACTTACCGTGCCGACGGTCGATAAACTAGCCGGGCGACAAGTAAGTGAGCCGCCGCACGGCACGACGCCCAGTCCGAACCACCCTCCGGGAGACCCCACCTCATGTCACAGTCCAAGCCCGCCGGCCCGGTACCGGAGGACAAGACGGCCGAGGAGGAGCAACCGCGGTCGCCGCGCGAGATCCGCCTCGTGATGGTCGGCCTGGTCGTCACCATGCTGCTGGCCATGCTCGACAACCTGATCGTCGGCACCGCGATGCCGACCATCGTCCACGACCTCGGCGGCGGCGAGCACCTGTCCTGGGTGGTCACCGCGTACACCCTGGCGACCGCCGCCTCCACCCCGGTCTGGGGCAAGCTCGGCGACATGTACGGCCGCAAGGGCACCTTCCTCACCTCGATCGTGATCTTCCTGGTGGGTTCGGCACTGTCCGGCCTGTCGCAGAACATGAACGAGCTGATCGGCTTCCGCGCCGTCCAGGGCCTGGGTGCCGGCGGTCTGATGGTCGGCGTCATGTCGATCATGGGCGCTCTCGTCCCGCCGCGCGACCGCGGAAAGTACCAGGGCATGTTCGCCGCGGTGATGGCCCTCGCCACCATCGGCGGCCCGCTGGCCGGCGGCTTCATCACCGACCACCTGAGCTGGCACTGGACCTTCTACATCAACCTGCCGCTCGGCGTGGTCGCGCTCGCCGTGGTCGTCGTCACCCTGAAGCTGCCGAAGGTCCGCAGCACCGCCCGGATCGACTATGCGGGCGTCGTGCTGCTCACCACCGGCATCACCTCGCTGGTGCTGATCACCACCTGGGGCGGCCAGCAGTACGCCTGGGGCTCCAAGGAGATCCTCGGCCTGGCCGCGCTCGCCGCCGCCTCGCTGATCGCCTTCTGCTACGTGGAGCAGCGGGCCCAGGAGCCGATGCTCCCGCTGAGCCTGTTCCGCAACCTGAACTTCACCCTGGTCTCGATCATCGGCTTCATCGTCGGCTTCGTGATGTTCGGCTCGACCGTCTTCCTGCCGCTCTACCAGCAGACGGTACAGGGCGCCTCGGCCACCAACTCCGGCCTGCTGCTGATGCCGATGATGTTCGGCATGCTGGTGATCTCGCTGGTGGTCGGCCAGGCCGTCACCAAGACCGGCAAGTACCGGATCTACCCGATCATCGGCACCCTCGTGATGACCGCCGGCCTGATCCTGCTCTCCACCATGGGCACCGAGACCAGCAGCTTCACCTCGGCCTGCTGGATGGTCGTGCTGGGCGCCGGCATGGGCTTCCTGATGCAGATCACCATGCTGGTCGCACAGAACAGCGTGGAGCTCAAGGACATGGGCGTGGCCAGCTCCACCGCCACTCTGTTCCGCACCATCGGCGGCTCCTTCGGTGTCGCGCTGTTCGGAGCCCTGTTCAACAACCGGGTGAAGGACACCATGAACGAGATGCTCGCCGGGAAGCCGCAGCCTCCGGGCGGGATGCAGGACCCGAGCCAGATGAGCCTGGACGATCTGCACAAGCTGCCCGACTACGTCCAGAACGCCTACAACCACGCGGTGTCCAACGGCGTGCACAGCATCTTCCTGTGGGGCGCCGGGATCGCCGTGATCGCGATCGCCGCGGCGGTGTTCCTGCGCGAGGTGCCGCTGCGCGGTACCGGCAAGGACGAGAAGCCGGCCGAGGCCTCGCTGGAGGCCGCGGCCGTCTGACGGTCCCGCCCCGTACGGCGCCCCCGGGAGGTTCGTCCTTCCGGGGGCGCCGTCGTTCACCGTCGTTCACTGGGGCAGGCGGTAGACGCCCTGCTCGACCGGCTCGACCAGGCCGTCCGCCACCAGGCCGTCCAGTGCCCGGGCCCGCTGCACCGCGTCCGGCCAGACCGCGTCCAGCCGGGCCTGCGGCACCGTCCCGTGCGCCTCGCGCAGCACCGCGAGCAGCTTCCCGCGCACCTGGCGGTCCGTCCCCTCGTAGGACTGACCGCGCCGGGCCGGGCCCTCGTACGGCGGGCGGCCGGCCCGCTGCCAGGCGCAGGCGGTGAACAGCGGGCACTCCCCGCACTCCGGGCCGCGCGCGGTGCAGACCAGCGCGCCCAGCTCCATCACGCCGACCGCCCAGGTGGCGGCCGTCTCTGCGTCGTCCGGCAGCAGCGCGGTGGCGGTGCGACGCTCGGCGGCGGTGGTGGCCTGGGCCGGGTACTCGACGCCGGTCACCGCACGGGCGAAGACCCGGCGGACGTTGGTGTCCAGCACGACGTGCCGCTGACGGAAGGCGAAGGAGGCGACGGCGGCGGCGGTGTACTCCCCCACCCCGGGCAGCGAGAGCAGGGTGGCGTGGTCGTCCGGGACCTCGCCGCCGTGCTCCTCGGTGATCGCCACCGCGGCCGCGTGCAGGCGCAGCGCCCGGCGCGGGTAGCCCAGCCGGCCCCACATCCGGACCGCCTCGCCCGGCGCGTCGGCGGCGAGGTCGGCCGGGGTCGGCCAGCGGGTGAGCCAGGCCTCCCAGGCGGGCAGCACCCGCTTGACCGGGGTCTGCTGGAGCATGAACTCGCTCACCATGACCGCCCAGGGCGTCGCGTCGGGGGCCCGCCAGGGCAGGTCCCGCTTGCTCGCCTCGTACCAGTCCAGGACGGTCGAGTGGAACAGCGGCAGGGGCATCGGCGGCCGGGAGACGTCGGCGGCGGTGGTGGTGATGGCAGTCATGGCCCTTCGATCCTCCCACGCCCGCCGACCGTGCCGAAGTGGATCAGGCCACTCCGGATACCCCAGGGGGCCTCGCGAAAATCGTCCGATTGGGGCTCGCTCGAACGGATCAAATGGCGGATCATGTGAAGGAAGGGGCGACTGTGCGGTGTTGGTGAGTCAATCGCCACACACAGTCTCGTAGAGTTTGATCGTGCCTTCTCTGCGTCAACCCGTCGGACCACTGCCGGCCTCGATCTACTGGCGTCGGCGCATCGTCGTGCTCGTCGCCGTCGCGGCGGTGGTCGCCCTGATCGCCTGGCTGATGATCGATCAGGGCGGAGGCGGTGACGGCGGCTCACAGGGCAAGGCCGCGCAGGCCGTTCCGTCCCAGGACCAGACCCCGGCCCAGGCCATCACGCCCGGCGCCTCCCCGAGCGGCCCCGCGGCGCGCCCGGGCGGTGGCGGCACCGGGGGCGGCCCGGTGGCGGGCGGCGGCGGCACCGAGGTCAACCTCAGCGGCGGCACCGGCGCCGGTGGCGCCAACCCGGCCCCCGGGGGCGGCGCCGCGCCGGCGACCGGCGGCGGCACGGGTGGTGGTACGGGCGGCTCCGGCGGTACGGGCGGCGGCGCTCCGGCGGTGAACACCCCCGAGATCATGGCGCTGCCGGTCTGCGCCTCCTCGCAGGTGGCGCTGGAGCTGGCCGGCACCCAGAACTCGTACCAGCCCAAGGACAAACCCCGGCTGGCCCTGACCGTCAAGAACTCCTCCGGCGCCAACTGCCGGGTGGACCTGGGCCGCACCGCCTCCGTGATCACGGTGAGCGGCAGCAACAACGACCGGGTCTGGTCCTCCGGCGACTGCCCGGCCGACAAGGGCGGCATCTGGGTGCAGCTCGGCGCGAACGGCAGCCAGACCGAGACCTTCACCTGGGACCGCAGCCGCAGCAAGCCGCAGTGTGCGACCGCCGACCAGACGCCGCCGGCGAGCGGCACCTACGTGGTCCTCGCGGAACTCACCGGACTCTCCGGGGACAAGGTCTCGGCGCGGGCCTCGATCCGGCTGGACAGCTGAGAACCGGTCAACTTCCACCGGAGCCCCCGGC
>NZ_JBHVFE010000466.1:0-7059 GCF_042801945.1 Kitasatospora sp. NPDC057542 | reverse complement strand
GGCGTTCGGGGGCGGGGTGGTTCGGGCGGCGTCGCGCCCCGGACGGAGGGGGTCACCCGATGCGGGGGAATCGGCATCGGAGGGTGACCGCGGCGGCGCCGGGGCGTGGAATGATTGGCGCACGACGACCCGCGAAGGGGGAGGAGCGGATGGGGGATCACTTCGGGCTGGGGCCCGGGGTCGGGCCAGGGCTGCCGTTGGGGGCGGAGGAGGAGCCCGCGTACGAGCCGCACCGGGGTGAGCCGATCCGTGTGTTGGTGGTGGACGACCACGCGCTGTTCCGCCGGGGGCTGGAGATCGTCCTCGCGGAGGAGCCGGACATCAGGGTCGTCGGGGAGGCGGGGGACGGCGCCGAGGCCGTGCTGAAGGCCGCCGACCTGCTGCCCGACATCATCCTCATGGACGTCCGGATGCCGCGTCGCAGCGGGATCGAGGCCTGCACGGCGATCAAGGACGTGGCGCCCAGTACCAAGATCATCATGCTGACGATAAGCGACGAGGAGGCCGACCTCTACGAGGCGATCAAGGCGGGGGCCACCGGCTACCTGCTCAAGGAGATCTCCACCGACGAGGTCGCCACCGCGATCCGCGCGGTCGCCGACGGGCAGTCCCAGATCAGCCCCTCGATGGCGTCCAAGCTGCTCACCGAGTTCAAGTCGATGATCCAGCGCCGCTCCGACGACCGGGACCTGGTGCCCGCGCCCCGGCTCACCGACCGGGAGCTGGAGGTGCTCAAGCTGGTGGCGACGGGGAGGAACAACCGGGAGATCGCCAAGGAACTGTTCATCAGCGAGAACACCGTGAAGAACCACGTGCGCAACATCCTGGAGAAGCTCCAGCTGCACTCCCGGATGGAGGCCGTGGTGTACGCGATGCGGGAGAAGATCCTCGAAATAGGGTGAGCCGGGCGGGACTTAGTGGTCCGCCAGCAGCTTCTCCAGGGCCGGGCGCAGCCGCTCGTCGTGCAGCGCCCCGACCCGCACCTCGTCGCAGCCGACCCAGTCGGCCGCGTCGCGCAGGGCCGTCGCCAGCGCCTCGACGTGCCGGGCGCCGCGCCCTCGACCGCCGTCCAGCGAGACCTGTCGGGCGACCAGGGTGCGGCCCTCGCGGGCCGGGTCGACCCGGCCGACCAGTCGGCCGCCGGCCAGCAGCGGCATCGCGAAGTAACCGTGCACCCGCTTGTGCTTGGGCGTGTAGGCCTCCAGCCGGTGTGCCATGCCGAAGATCCGCTCGGTGCGGGCGCGGTCCCAGATCAGCGAGTCGAACGGCGAGAGCAGCGTGGTGCGGTGGCGCCCGCGGGGGGCGGCGGCGAGGGCGGCCGGATCGGCCCAGGCCGGGGCCGGGGCGCCGTCCGGGCCCCAGCCGGCCACCTCGACCGGGACGAGCCCGCAGTCGGCGAGCACCGGGTCCAACTGCTCGGCGCGCAGCCGGTGGTAGTCCATGAGGTCGGCCCGGGTGGCCACGCCGAGCGCGGCGCCGGCCTGGGCGACCAGGGTGCGCACGCACTCCTCGTCCGACCGCTCCTGCCCGAACAGGGTGTCCGGGATGGCCTGTTCGGCCAGCGCGTAGACGCGCTTCCAGCTCCGGCGCTCGGTGCAGACCACGTCGCCGAAGGCCAGTGCCCGCTCGACGGCGATCTTGGTGTCGGACCAGTCCCACCACTCGGCGGTCCTCTTGGCGCCGCCCAGCTCGGTGGAGGTCAACGGCCCCTCGGCGCGCAGCTTGTCGAGCACGGCGCGGTAGGTCTCGGGCGTGACCTGGTGGCCCCAGAGGTGGCCGCGGTCGCGGTAGCGGCGGCGCCGGAAGGCGAACAGCGGCCACTCCTCGACCGGCAGTATGCAGGCCGCGTGCGACCAGTACTCGAAGCTCGCGCCGCCGCCCCAGTACGCCGCCTCGACGGCCGGGCGGCCGACCGCGCCGAGGCGGGCGTACGGCACCAGTTCGTGCGAGCGGGCGAGCACCGAGATGGTGTCCAGCTGTACGGCGCCCAGGTGCCGCAGCACCCCGCGTACCCCGGCACGGCGGTCCGGCGCGCCCAGCAGGCCCTGGGCGCGCAGGGCGATCCGGCGGGCGTCGTCCGCGCTGAGGGCGGCGACGGGTGCGGGGCGGGCGGCAGCGGCGGTCATGCCGGCGAGCGTAGCCGGGGGCACCGACAGCCCGGACTCAGTCCAGGTCGGAGGGCAGCAGGGAGGCGATCCAGGCGTCGTGGAAGACACCGCGCTGCTCGGCGTACGAGCGCAGGGTGCCCTCGACGCGGAAGCCGGCCTTCTCGGCGACCGCGCGGGAGCCGTCGTTGCCGACGTAGGCCTGCCACTCCAGGCGGCGCAGGCCGAGCTCGCGCAGGCCGTAGCGGGAGACGGCGCGGGCGGCCTCGGTGGTGTAGCCGCGGCCGCGGAACTCCTTCACGGCCCACCAGCCGATCTCGGCGGAGCCCGGGTCGTGGGCGCGCAGGACGAGCCCCTGGGAGCCGACCAGGGTGCCGGACTCGCGCTCGAACACGCACCAGATCCGGTTCGCTCCGGTGCGCCAGCCCTCGATGGCGAGATCGCGCACGAAGAACTCCGCGTCCTCGCGCCGGTACGGCGACGGGACGACGGTCCACCGCTGGATCTCCGGGTCCTGGCACGCGGCGAAGACCGCGTCGATGTCGGACTCCTGCGGGGCGCGCAGAACGAGCCGCTCGGTGGTGAGGGTGACCGGGCCGGTGCTGGTTTCTTCCATGAACGGATTATTTCGCCGGGCGAGGAAAACGGGCATCCGAATATCCCGCCGGTCGTCCCGTCGGTCCGCCGGTTCGGCCGGGGGCCAACTCCCGGGCCCACCGACCGTTTTGTCCCGGTGGACGGTGCTATCGGGCCATGTGCTCGCGCGGGTGACACGGGAATACCGTGCTGACGCACCTCCCGGGGGATTGGACTCCTCGCATACGATGGCCCGTGCGGTGGGGTGGACCTGCCGTGCAGTCGTCCAGTGCCAATACAGGCAAGGAGCCCGCTCACGTGTCCGTCTTCGACAAGATCCTGCGCGCCGGCGAGGGCAAGATCCTTCGCAAGCTGCAGCGGATTGCCGCCCAGGTCAACTCCATCGAAGAGGACTTCGTCAACCTCACCGACGCCGAGCTGCGCGCACTGACCGACGAGTACAAGCAGCGGCTCGCGGACGGCGAGGCCCTGGACGACATCCTCCCCGAGGCGTTCGCCACCGTCCGCGAGGCCGCCAAGCGCGTGCTCGGCCAGCGGCACTACGACGTCCAGCTGATGGGCGGCGCCGCCCTGCACCACGGCTACGTCGCCGAGATGCGCACCGGTGAGGGCAAGACCCTGGTCGGCACCCTGCCCGCGTACCTGAACGCGCTGACCGGCAAGGGCGTCCACCTGATCACCGTCAACGACTACCTCGCCGAGCGCGACTCGGAGTGGATGGGCCGGGTACACCGCTTCCTCGGCCTCGAAGTCGGCGTGATCCTGGGCAACATGACGCCCGCCGAGCGCAAGCGCCAGTACGCGATGGACATCACGTACGGCACGAACAACGAGTTCGGCTTCGACTACCTGCGCGACAACATGGCCTGGTCGAAGGACGAACTCGTCCAGCGCGGCCACAACTTCGCGGTCGTCGACGAGGTCGACTCGATCCTGATCGACGAGGCCCGTACCCCGCTGATCATCTCCGGCCCGGCCGACCAGGCGACCAAGTGGTACGCCGACTTCGCCAAGCTGGTAATGCGTCTGAAGATCGACCGCGACTACGAGGTCGACGAGAAGAAGCGCACCGTCGGCATCCTGGAGGAGGGCGTCACCCGGGTCGAGGACTACCTGGGCATCGACAACCTCTACGAGTCGGTGAACACCCCGCTGGTCGGCTTCCTGAACAACGCCATCAAGGCGAAGGAGCTGTACAAGCGGGACAAGGACTACGTCGTGATGAACGGCGAGGTCATGATCGTCGACGAGCACACCGGCCGCATCCTGGCCGGCCGCCGCTACAACGAGGGCATGCACCAGGCGATCGAGGCCAAGGAGGGGGTGGAGGTCCAGAACGAGAACCAGACCCTGGCCACCATCACCCTCCAGAACTTCTTCCGCCTGTACGACAAGCTCGCGGGCATGACCGGTACCGGCACCACCGAGGCCGCCGAGTTCCACCAGATCTACAAGCTCGGCGTGGTGCCGATCCCGACCAACAAGACGCCGCTGCGCATCGACCAGCCCGACCTGATCTACAAGTCGGAGCCGGCCAAGTTCGCGGCCGTGGTCGAGGACATCGCCGAGAAGCACGAGAAGGGCCAGCCGGTGCTGGTCGGCACCGTGTCGGTCGAGAAGTCCGAGTACCTGTCGCAGGAGCTGCGCAAGCGCGGCATCCCGCACGAGGTGCTGAACGCCAAGCACCACGAGCGCGAGGCGCAGATCGTCGCCCAGGCCGGTCGCAAGGGCGCCGTCACCGTCGCCACCAACATGGCCGGCCGCGGCACCGACATCATGCTGGGCGGCAACGCCGACCACCTGGCCGCCGCCGAGCTGGCGCAGCGCGGGCTGACCCCGACGGACACCCCGGACGAGTACGAGGCCGCCTTCCCGAACGCGCTGGAGAAGGCCAAGGCCTCGGTGAAGGCCGAGCAGGACGAGGTCAAGGAGGCCGGTGGCCTCTACGTCCTCGGCACCGAGCGGCACGAGTCCCGCCGGATCGACAACCAGCTGCGCGGCCGCTCCGGCCGTCAGGGCGACCCGGGCGAGTCCCGCTTCTACCTGTCGCTGGGCGACGACCTGATGCGCCTGTTCAAGGCCGGCATGGTCGAGCGCGTGCTCTCGATGGCCAACGTGCCCGAGGACGTGCCGATCGAGTCCAAGATGGTCACCCGCGCCATCGCCTCCGCGCAGACCCAGGTCGAGCAGCAGAACTTCGAGATCCGCAAGAACGTCCTCAAGTACGACGAGGTGCTCAACCGCCAGCGCGAGGTCATCTACGGCGAGCGCCGCCGCGTCCTGGAGGGCGAGGACCTCCAGGAGCAGGTCGGCCACTTCATGGACGACACCGTCGAGGCGTACGTCCGGGCGGCCACCGGCGAGGGCTTCGAGGACGACTGGGACCTGGACAAGCTCTGGACCGCGCTCAAGCAGCTCTACCCGGTCACCCTCGACCTGGAGGAGCTGGAGGAGGAGGCAGGCGGCCCGGCCGGTCTGACCCCCGAGTTCCTGATCAAGTCCATCCAGGAGGACATCCAGGCCCAGTACGGCGCCCGCGAGGACCAGTTGGGCGCGGAGATCATGCGCGAGCTGGAGCGCCGGGTCGTACTGTCGGTGCTGGACCGCCGCTGGCGCGAGCACCTCTACGAGATGGACTACCTCCAGGAGGGCATCGGCCTGCGGGCCATGGCGCAGCGCGACCCGCTGGTCGAGTACCAGCGCGAGGGCTTCGACATGTTCACCGCGATGATGGAGGGCATCAAGGAGGAGTCCGTCGGCTTCCTGTTCAACCTGGAGGTCCAGGTCGAGCAGCAGGTCGAGGAGGTCCCGGTCGAGGACGCCCAGGTGGTGCTCGACAAGCTGGAGAAGGACGCCGCCCGCCCGGAGATCAAGGCCAAGGGCCTGGAGGCCCCGAAGCCGCAGCGGCTGCACTACACGGCCCCCTCGGACGAGGTCGGCGGCGGTGTGGTCGAGGGCGACTTCGAGGACCTCGCGCCGGAGGACGAGGGCGACGGCCTGACCCGCGCCGAGCGCCGCAAGGCCGCGAAGTCGGCCAAGGGCCGCCGCCGCAAGAGCTGAGCCGGCCGCCGGCCACCGGCCAGGACGCCACGCAGGGCGCCGTTCCCGCACCGGGACGGCGCCCTGCGCCGTTCGGTGCCGCCGGGGGCGCGGCAGGGTGCTCATCGGGCCTCCACGGCGGTGCACTGCCACTGTCCGGCCGGGCCGCGCTGCTCCAGCCGGAAGGCCACCATGTGGTGCCGTCGGCCGAGGTCGACCCGCACGCAGGCCTCGACCGCCTCCGGTGAGGGCGAGCGGTCGTGCACCGGGCCGAGCCGGGGCCGGTCGGCGGGGCCGCCGCGGCGCAGTGCGCCGGCCCGGACCAGCGAGGCGAGCTGCCCGTAGCCGTCCAGGCTGGTGTGCCGCATCAGCTGGCCGGAGGGCCGTGCGCCGGTCAGCACCTCGACCAGCTGGCGGGCGAACCGGGCGGCCAGTGCCCCGGAGTCGGGCCCGGGGGTGCCGGTGCAGGCGGCGCGCGGGTGGCGGGGCCGGCGACCGGCCGGGTCGCAGCCGCCGGCGTTGCGCGGACGGCGGTGCGGGCGGGCGGTGAGGTGGGCGCTGAACTGGACGGTCACGGTGGCGGCTCCTCGGCCGGGTGGTGCGGGTACGGACGGGTCCAGGCTGGGGGCGTACCGTGCGGGGCGGCAACGGGTTTCCGGGGCGGTCGGGGCGGGCGGCCGGCTTCACCTATCCGGGTGAATCGACCAATGTGGCGGCGGGTCGGACGGGTCGTACGGCGGTGCCCGGTTGACGTTGGGGGACGGGCCGTACGGCCCGAAAGGGGACGCTCCGGCTGGGCGGACCGGGTGGCGGTGCCCGGTCGCCGCGTTGCGCCGTACCGGCCCTGAGCGCACCATCGGAGCCTGACCGGGAGCGACGGCCGGGCTCCCACGACGAGGGGTGGCCGGTATGACGACACGGGTGGCGGCGGCGCCGGCACCGGCGGCCGCGGGGACCACCCCGCCCGCCGGGGGCCCGCCGCGGCGCGGCCTGGTGCTGGGCGGCGGCGGGATGCTCGGCGCGGCCTGGACGGTCGGCGCGCTGTGCGCCGTCGAGGAGGCCACCGGGCGGCAGCCGGGCGGGGCCGACGTCCTGCTCGGCACCTCGGCGGGCGCGATCCTCGCCGCGATGCTGGCCGGCGGCGTCCGCCCCGAGCAGCTGCGCGATCACCAGCGCGGCCTGCCGGTCACCGAGGGGCCGCTGGCCGGGGTGGGCTTCGACTACGACACCGCCGTCGGGGGGGGGGGGGCGCCGCCCTAACGGGGGGTGTTTACCGCGCCCGCGGCCCCGCCCACCGGGGCCATACGGGCGTGGTTGG
>NZ_JBHVFE010000465.1:0-7062 GCF_042801945.1 Kitasatospora sp. NPDC057542 | reverse complement strand
GGATGGTTCCGGTGCCCCTCCGCTCATGCGGGAGCCGTTACGCCGGGCCGGCGACCACCGCGATCGGGGTGGTGACCGGGGTGCCGGAGCCGTCGCGGCGCGGGTCGCGCTCGGGCAGGTCGACCGGGGCGCCCTTGGCGGTGGCGGCCCGGGCCGGGGCGGCGCCGGCCCAGGCGAAGGTCAGGCCGTCCTCGCCGCGCAGGAAGCGCTGGCAGCGCACACCGCCGGTGGCGCGGCCCTTGCGCGGGTACTGCTCGAACGGGGTGACCTTCCAGGTCGTCTGCTCGCCGCCGGACAGCGTGCCCGAGGCCGTGGCCACCGAGACCACCACCGCGTCCGCCGCCGGGTCCACCGCCGTGAAGGACAGCACCCGCGCGCCGTCCGACAGCTTGATGCCCGCCATGCCGCCCGCCGGGCGGCCCTGCGGACGCACCTGGCCCGCCGGGTAGCGCAGCAGCTGGGCGTCCGAGGCGATGAAGACCAGGTCCTCCTCGCCGGTGCGCAGTTCGACCGCGCCCACCAGCTCGTCACCCTCCTTGAGGGCGATCACCTCGAACTCGTCCTTGTTCGCCGGCCACTCCGGCACCACCCGCTTCACCACACCCTGCAGCGTGCCCAGCGCCAGCCCCGGCGAGGACTCGTCCAGCGTGGTCAGCGCCAGCACCCGCTCCCCGGACTCCAGGCGCAGGAACTCGCCCACCGCGGCCCCGCCCGCCAGCGTCGGCGACGGCGTCGGCGGCAGCGCCGGCAGGTCGATCACCGGCAGCCGCAGCACCCGGCCCGCGGACGTCACCACGCCCACGTCCGCCCGCGCCGTCGCGTGCACCGCCGACACGATCACATCGTGCTTCGCCCGCTTCTCCGACACCTCGAACGGTTCCCCGTCCGCCGTCCGCGCGAGCAGGCCCGTCGAGGACAGCAGCACCCGGCACGGGTCGTCCGCCACCTCCAGCGGTACGGCCAGCGCCGCCGACGGCACCGCCCCCGCCTCCAGCAGCACCGTGCGCCGCTCCGTGCCGAACTGCTTCGCCACCGCACCCAGTTCGGACGACACCACGCTGCGCAGCTTGGTGTCCGACTCCAGGATCTCGGTCAGGTCCGCGATCTCCGCGGTCAGCTTCTCCTTCTCCTGCTCCAGCTCCACCCGGTCGAAGCGGGTCAGCCGCCGCAGCGGGGTGTCCAGGATGTACGCGGTCTGCGTCTCCGACAGCGAGAAGCGATCCATCAGACGCTCCTTCGCCTGCTGGGCGTTGTCACTCGACCGGATGATCGCGATGACCTCGTCGATGTCGAGCAGGGCCACCAGCAGGCCCTCGACCAGGTGCAGCCGCTCCTCACGCTTGCGGCGGCGGAAGTCGCTGCGCCGGCGCACCACGGTGAAGCGGTGGTCGACGTAGACCTCCAGCAGCTCCTTCAGCCCCAGCGTCAGCGGCTGCCCGTCGACCAGCGCGACGTTGTTGATGCCGAAGGTCTCCTCCATCGGCGTCAGCTTGTAGAGCTGCTCCAGCAGCGCCTCCGGCACGAAGCCGTTCTTCACCTCGATGACCAGCCGCAGCCCGTGCTCGCGGTCGGTCAGGTCCTTGACGTCCGCGATGCCCTGGAGCTTCTTCGCGTTGACCAGGTCCTTGATCTTCGAGATGACCTTCTCCGGGCCGACGTTGTACGGCAGCTCGGTGACCACGATGCCCTTGCGGCGGGCCGTCACCGCCTCCACCGTCGTCGTCGCCCGGATCTTGAACGTGCCGCGGCCCGACTCGTACGCGTCCCGGATGCCCGACAGGCCAACGATCCGCCCGCCGGTCGGCAGGTCCGGACCGGGTACGAACCGCATCAGCGTGTCCAGGTCCGCGTTCGGGTGCTTGATCAGGTGCCGGGCCGCGGCCACCACCTCGGACAGGTTGTGCGGCGGCATGTTCGTCGCCATGCCCACCGCGATGCCCGTCGCACCGTTCACCAGCAGGTTCGGGAACGCGGCCGGCAGCGCCAGCGGCTCCTGCTCGCTGCCGTCGTAGTTCGGGCCGAAGTCGACGGTGTCCTCGTGGATCGACTCCACCATCGCCATCGAGGCGGCCGTCAGCCGCGACTCGGTGTAGCGCATCGCGGCCGGCGGGTCGTCGTTGCCCAGCGAACCGAAGTTCCCGTGCCCGTCGATCAGCGGCAGCCGCATCGAGAACGGCTGCGCCATGCGCACCACCGAGTCGTAGATCGACGCGTCGCCGTGCGGGTGCAGCCGGCCCATCACCTCGCCCACCACACGGGCGCACTTGACGTGCGCGCGGTCCGGGCGCAGGCCCATCTCGTTGGCCTGGTACAGGATCCGGCGGTGCACCGGCTTCAGGCCGTCCCGTGCGTCGGGCAGCGCACGCGAGTAGATCACCGAGTAGGCGTACTCCAGGAAGGAGCCCTGCATCTCGTCCACGACGTCGACGTCGAGGATCCGCTCCTCGAAGTCTCCGGGCGGCGGGGTCTGCGAACTGCGGCGGGCCATCGCGGCGGGGCTCCCTTACGTGTCGCTGGCTGTGTCTCGGTCGGTCGTCGGTCGGTCGCCGAACGCCGGGGTCGGTCGTCGGTCCACTCCGCGCCCTCCTGCCACCGGACCCGTCAACCGGGCGCCGTCGACAGGGCGCGGCGCCCCCATTGTGGACCCTCGGGCCGACACTCCCGGTCAGCGGCCCTCTTCCGCCCCTGGCGAACGGCCCCGTCAGCGCGGACACGAACACGGTTCCCGCACGTTGCACCACAATGGGGGACGCCACACGAACCCCGACATCGACGACGGGAAGGACCCGAGCGCATGGCCAACCCGGCCCCCGCCTCCAGCCGAGGCATCGCCATCACCGAGCACCGCCTGGCCAACGGCCTGCGCGTCGTCCTCTCCGAGGACCACCTCACCCCGGTCGCCGCCGTCTGCCTCTGGTACGACGTGGGCTCCCGCCACGAGGTCAAGGGCCGCACCGGCCTCGCCCACCTCTTCGAGCACCTGATGTTCCAGGGCTCCGCCAACGTCTCCAACAACGGGCACTTCGAGCTCGTCCAGGGCGCCGGCGGCTCGCTCAACGGCACCACCAGCTTCGAGCGCACCAACTACTTCGAGACCATGCCCGCCCACCAGCTGGAGCTCGCCCTCTGGCTGGAGGCCGACCGGATGGGCTCGCTGCTCGCCGCGCTCGACGAGACGTCCATGGAGAACCAGCGCGACGTCGTCAAGAACGAGCGCCGCCAGCGCTACGACAACGTCCCGTACGGCACCGCCTTCGAGAAGCTCACCGCGCTCTCCTTCCCCGACGGCCACCCGTACCACCACACCCCGATCGGCTCCATGGCCGACCTCGACGCGGCCACGTTGGAGGACGCCCGCACGTTCTTCCGGACGTACTACGCGCCCAACAACGCCGTCCTCTCCGTCGTCGGCGACATCGACCCCGAGCAGACCGTCGCCTGGGTCGAGAAGTACTTCGGCTCCATCCCCGCCCACGACGGCAAGCAGCCCCCGCGCTCGGGCGAACTCCCCGAGACCATCGGCCGCGAGATCCGCGAGGAGATCCACGAGGACGTCCCGTCCCGCGCCCTGATGGCCGCCTACCGCCTCCCGCACGACGGCACCCGCGAGGCCGACGCCGCCGACCTCGCCCTCACCGTCCTCGGCAGCGGCGAGTCCAGCCGCCTCTACAACCGGCTGGTCCGCCGCGACCGCACCGCCGTCGCCGCCGGCTTCGGTCTGCTGCGGCTGGCCGGCGCCCCCAGCCTCGGCTGGCTCGACGTCAAGACCTCCGGCGACGCCACCATCGAGCAGATCGGCACCGCCGTCGACGAGGAGCTCGCCCGCTTCGCCGCCGAGGGCCCCACGGCCGAGGAACTCGAGCGCGCCCAGGCGCAGATCGAGCGCGAGTGGCTCGACCGGCTCACCACCGTCGCCGGCCGAGCCGACGAACTGTGCCGCTACGCCGTCCTGTTCGGCGACCCCAAGCTGCTCAACGACGCCCTCCCCAAGGTCCTCGACGTCACCGCCGAGGAGGTCCAGGCCGTCGCCAAGGCCCGCCTCCACCCCGACAACCGGGCCGTCCTCGTCTACGAGCCGACCGCCGCCGAGACCGACGCCGACTCCGACGCCGCTTCCGAAGAGGAGGGTGCCGCCGTATGAGCACCGACTACGTCCCCGCCATGACCTTCCACCCGCAGCCCCAGCCGGGCACGCCCAGCCCCTGGGACTTCCCCGCCCCCGAGCGGGCCGCCCTCGGCAACGGCATCACCGTCCTGCACTGCCACCGGCCCGGCCAGCAGCTGGTGGCCGTCGAGGTCCTGCTCGACGTCCCGCTCGCCGTCGAGCCCGAGGGCCTCGACGGCGTCGCCGGCATCCTCGCCCGCGCCTTCAGCGAGGGCACCGACACCCTCAGCGCCGAGGAGTTCGCCGCCGAGCTGGAGCGCGCCGGCGCCACCCTCGACGCCCACGCCGACCACCCGTGCATCCGGATCTCCCTGGAGGTCCCCGCCTCCCGGCTCCAGCGCGGCCTGTCCCTGCTCGCCGACGCCCTGCGCGCCCCGGCCCTGCCCGAGGCGGAGATCGAGCGCCTGGTCGCCAACCGCCTGGACGAGATCGTCCACGAGCAGGCCAACCCCGCCCGGCGCGCCGCCAAGGCCCTGTACGCCGAGCTCTTCGACGCCGCCGACCGGCTCTCCCGGCCCCGCGCCGGCACCGCCGACACCGTGAAGTCGATCGACCGCACGGCCGTCAAGGCCTTCTACGACGCCCACGTGCGCCCCGCGACCAGCACCGTCGTGGTGGTCGGCGACCTCACCGGCGTCGACCTGCCCGCACTGCTGGAGAACACCCTCGGCACCTGGACCGGAACGGCCGCCGATCCGTCCGTCCACGGTCCGGTCACCGCCGACGACCGCGGCCGCGTCGTCATCGTGGACCGCCCGGGCTCCGTCCAGACCCAGCTGCTCATCGGCCGGATCGGGCCCGACCGCCACAACCCGGTCTGGGCCGCCCAGACCCTCGGCACCTACTGCCTCGGCGGCACCCTCACCTCCCGCCTCGACCGCGTCCTGCGCGAGGAGAAGGGCTACACCTACGGCGTGCGCGCCTTCGCCCAGCCGCTGCGCTCGGCCGCCGACGGCAGCGGGCGGGCGATGCTCGCCATCAGCGGCTCGGTGGACACCGCCTCCACCGCGCCCGCCCTGGCCGACACCTGGACCATCCTGCGCACCCTCGCCGCCGAGGGCCTCACCGACGCCGAGCGCGACGAGGCCGTGCAGTTCCTGGTCGGCGTCGCCCCGCTGAAGTACGAGACCGCGGGCTCGGTGGCCGGCACCCTGGCCGACCAGGTCGAGCAGTACCTGCCGGACGACTACCAGGCCGAGGTCTACCGGCAGCTCGCCGAACTGCCCACCGCCGCCGCCACCGAGGCGGTCGTCGCGGCCTTCCCGCCGGACCGTCTGGTCACCGTCCTGGTCGGCGACGCCGCCGTGATCGCCGACGACGTGCGGGCGCTCGGCATCGGCGAGGTCACCGTCGTCAGCTGACGCCTGCCGCGGTTTCGTCCGGCCCGGTGGAGCACCCGCTCCGCCGGGCCGGACGCGTTCTTAAATCCGTTGCAGGCCGTGCCTGTTCCGTGGATAGATGTTCCCCGGCGCACAGGACGTGCGAACTGCGACGAAGGAAGGGAGGCGGTCACCATGCGGGTCGAGCAAGCCATACGACGCTCCCCACGGCCGTATTCCCCCTGTGCCGTCGCCCTGGGCGTCTGAGCCCCTCCTCCTGAACTTCCCCGACCCGCGCCGGGATTCCTCGCGCGGCAGTTTCCCCACGTGAACTTCCCGACCTCTGGAGGTCGTTCGATCATGACGTACACCGAGGTGCCCGGCGTCCGGGTGCCGATCCGGATGTGGACCGACCCGGCCACCGTCGAGGGCCAGGCCCTCCAGCAGCTGCGCAACATCAGCTCCCTGCCCTGGCTGCACGGCCTCGCCGTGATGCCCGACGTCCACCTGGGCAAGGGCGCCACCGTCGGCTCCGTCATCGCGATGAAGGACGCGGTCTGCCCGGCGGCCGTCGGTGTCGACATCGGCTGCGGGATGAGCGCGGTGAAGACCTCGCTCACCGCCAAGGACCTCCCGGACGACCTCTCCGCCCTGCGCCGCGAGATCGAGCGGGCCATTCCGGTCGGCCGCGGCCTGCACACCGACCCGGTCGACCCGACCAAGCTGTACGGCTTCCGCACGGCGGGCTGGGACGACTTCTGGCAGCGCTTCGACGGGGTGGCGGAGGAGGTCAAGTGGCGTCGCGAGCGGGCCATGCAGCAGATGGCCACGCTCGGTGGAGGAAATCACTTTATAGAACTGTGCATTGATACGACCGGCGCAGTCTGGTTGATGCTGCACTCCGGTTCCCGCAACATCGGCAAGGAGCTGGCGGAGCACCACATGGGCGTTGCCCGCGCGCTGCCGCACAATCAGGGCCTGATCGACCAGGACCTCGCGGTCTTCCTGGCGAAGACCCCGGAGATGGCTGCCTACCGCCAGGACCTGTTCTGGGCGCAGGAGTACGCCAAGAACAACCGCGCGGTGATGATGGCGCTCTTCCAGGACGTCGTCCGCCGCGAGTTCGCCAAGGCGGAGGTCACCTTCGACGAGGTCATCAGCTGCCACCACAACTACGTGGCGGAGGAGCGGTACGACGGCGTCGACGTGCTGGTGACCCGCAAGGGCGCGATCCGGGCCGGCTCCGGCGACCTCGGGATCATCCCCGGGTCGATGGGGACGGGCTCCTACATCGTCCGCGGTCTGGGCAACGCGGACTCGTTCAACTCCGCCTCGCACGGCGCCGGCCGCAAGATGAGCCGCAACGCGGCGAAGAAGCGGTTCACCACCCAGGACCTGGTCGAGCAGACCAAGGGCGTGGAGTGCCGCAAGGACGGCGGCGTGGTGGACGAGATCCCGGGCGCCTACAAGAACATCGAGAAGGTCATCGAGCAGCAGAAGGACCTCGTCGAGGTGGTCGCGCACCTCAAGCAGGTCGTCTGCGTCAAGGGCTGACCGGGCCGGCCGGAGCGCGGAAGC